>NZ_FODB01000122.1 GCF_900110265.1 Vreelandella aquamarina
GGCTACGAAGATCTGAATGATCATGAAGCGCTTCGCTTTGATCAGGCACTACAAACCGCCACGGGGAATGCCTCGACTCTGGCCGGCAAGTCCACGCTTTGTCGAATGGAGCAGGCGATGGATCGGCAAACCATTGTCAAAGCGCATGAGTTGCTCTGGCACCACTTTATCGAGCAGCATGAGAAGCCGCCCAAGGAAATCGTGCTGGATTTTGACGGCACCGATATTCCGGTGCACGGCGACCAGCCGGGTAAGTTCTTTAACCGGTATTACGACCATCACTGCTACTTCCCGCTTTACGTCTTCTGCGGTAGGCACTTGCTGGTGAGCTATCTGCGCACCAGCAATCGAGGTGATGCCCGGCACAGCTGGGCCATTCTGGCGCTGCTGGTGCGATTTATTCGCGAGTATTGGCCACAGACCCGGATCGTGTTCCGGGGCGACTCCCACTTCAGCAAGCCCCGACTGCTGGCCTGGTGCGATCGCAACCAGGTGGATTACATCGTAGGCATGGCCCGCAACCAGCGGCTGGAGGCGCTTGCCGCCCCAGCCATGGACAAAGTCCGGACCTACTACGAGGCTCATGGCCATAAGCTCGCCAGCACCTTCCGCTTCCGCTACAAAGCCCGAAGCTGGCATAAGCCACGCTGGGTGGTTGCGCGCCTGGAATATGGCCCTCAAGGCCCGAACCCCCGGTTCGTTATCAGCTCCCGCTACGATGACGGATTCAAGCTCTACTACGAACAGTATTGCGCACGGGGTGATATGGAGAACCGGATCAAGGATCAACAACTGGATCTGTTTGCCGGTCGCACCTCCAGCACACACTGGTGGACCAACCAGTGGCGGCTGATCTTATCCGGCTTCGCCTACACCCTGTTCGAGCGTTTGCGGGTGCATCTGAAAAACACGCCCTTCGAACGTATGAGTGCCGGCACCTTGCGCTTGAAGCTGATCAAGGTTGGCGCAGTCATCATCCGCAACACCCGCCGAATACGGGTGTTGATGAGTGATAGCTATCCACACAAGAACGATCTCTCAGCACTGGTTCAGCGCTTGGTGCCCCAGTAGATAATCGGGCTCCCCCGGCCCGATACCAATGGGGGAAAGGGGGAGTTGTGCCTGAATGCCGGAAACTGGCTAAATAATCGCCAACTTCGACCATGACCACTCGGATCTGGCACTACCAGGCTTGGTCTGCGAAGGTTGTTGGAGCACTATGAGAAATCCGGG
>NZ_FODB01000121.1 GCF_900110265.1 Vreelandella aquamarina
CGAGCGATAAAGAGCGATGACTTCCTGCTCTCGTATCGAGCCGTTGAGTTCAACCTTTACTTCCATGTTCGGCTTCCTGATTTATGCATAACGCTGAGGTAACCGGCGCCGGAGCGCCAGCGGAGGGAACCAAAAGCGGTACGCTTTTGGCGTCCGGTTGACCGCCTTGTTAATGGCCGTTCACCACCGTGGTTGAGCCTGACACCCAGGCCGCATGCCCTCTCCCGGACAGCTTGCACCAACTCGACGGATGGCCAAAAGAATCAGAACGCAAAAGCCGCCAACCCGATTACCGTTTGAGACGGACGACCCCACAACTGGGGCACGTCATGAATACCGACACTGCTGGCCATTGTGGCAACCAAACCAAACAGCGCATTTTCCGGCCTTGGCGATCACCAGAGTGAGCGGGCTTACAACCAATCCCGGTGCCAAGGCCTTTGCACCCCACTTGCTAAAAACTCACGAATGCCGGGCCTTTACCGCCTTGGCTTTGCGGCGTGCCGGAGCGCCAGCGTAGGCGCGTCCGACAACAGCCACTGGTTAAGCTGCTTCGAAGTCCAAGGGATGAATGCCATCCAGATTGACCGTATTGCGGGCCACCCAAAGATCGTACATGTCCTGCATTGCCAACCAGCTCTCAGGAGTGCGCCCGAGAACCTTGGATAGCCGCAATGACATTTCCGGGCTAATACCACTATCTCCTTTGAGCAGCCGAGACAAAGTGGAAGGTGATACGCCCAGACTGGAAGCAAGCTGACGGGAACTGATACCGAAAGGCTCCAGATACACCTCCCGAATGAACTCGCCTGGATGCGGCGGATTATGCATAGTCATTAGTGATAATCCTCATAATCAAGAATGTAGGCATTGCCGTCCTGAAATTCGAACGTCATGCGCCAATTTCCGTTAACCCGAATCGACCACCGCCCCTTGTCTTTTCCCTTCAATGGGTGAAGCCGAAAGCCAGGGATATCCATGTCCTCCACCGAAGTGGCCGTATCCAAAGCAGCCAACTGCATACGCAGTTTCTTGGCATGGTCAGGCTGTATGCCCGCCGTGCTGCCGGTCGAGTAGAACCGCTTCAGTCCTTTGTGACGGAAAGATTTAATCATGAGGGGATGATAGCATGGTGCGCATCACGCAACAATAGAGCTTAACGCGAAGCGCACCGGCGGCCTTTACAGAGCGAAGCGGCGTAAAGGGCGTCCGAGTGCCGCGCATGGTTATGCATTAATGTTCGTTCCCGGAA
>NZ_FODB01000120.1 GCF_900110265.1 Vreelandella aquamarina
GGGCGAATGATCAAAAAGTGCTCGCTGGCGGTGATAGGGAAAGTGTCGGCGCCGGCTTCACGGATTCAGGTTCAAATATAATGGTTTCAAGCAACGGTGCTAAGGAAGCTTTTTTTGTTAGAGGGGAAAGGTGGAAATATTCCGCAATAGCAGATTTTGAAATGTCTATGGAGTAGTCGCTGAAATAGATTGCGCCTGTATCTTTAGCGCTTCTTTCAATATCATCAGGGTTTATGTATACCCCTTTGAGATGCGCTGGGATTACATTCTGGATAGTGCTTTTGCCTGAACCATTGGGGCCGGCAAACATTCGCAAGCGGGGTCTTTTAACCATTGGTAACCTTGAGCTTCATACCTATGGAAGCTTTGTGCTTCGGAGGCGCTTTTCTCAAAACCTGGGTGCTACCATCGGGGCGTGTTTCGACAAGCTCACCATCGACGATTTCTACTACGTGCTGGCCACTGCTCAACGACATCTGATAAGCACGCCGTGTGTATCGTGCCGCTTGAGCCGCAAATCTTTGTTCTGCATCAGGTTTAGTCGCCATGGTGACACCTCATTGCGAGTTTTTTTGCTACTGTATTTATAGTACAGCTACCGAATAGTACAACCACTGGTAGGTAAGCGCTAGCGGTCCCCGCCTGAAAAGCATTGACAACGGCTAGCAAGCCCGCTTAACGCGTGATAGACTACGCCATCCTCTCAGACAAGACCCGTGAGCGGGCAGCTATCAGACTGCTCGTTACACTATTTGGCAGTGTTGAAAACCCTGCTAGATCAATTGGTTGTTACGGAAATGTCGTGATTTGGCAACTGCCAGCCGACAAACACATAGTAAATTCGTTGCCGTTTTTAGGCAGCCCTTATTCTCCAAGGAGATACCTGTGGCGAACAGCAAGCAAGCACGCAAGCGCGCCCGCCAGGCCGAGACTCGTCGCGTCCTGAAATCCAGCCAGCGCAGCATGGTCCGCACCTACATCAAGCGTGTGATCAAAGCGATTAACACCGGCGACCATGGCAAAGCGATGGAAGAGTTCAAGGTAATGCAGCCGGTCGTTGACCGTATTGCTGATAAAGACGTTCTTTCTAAGAAGAAAGCTGCACGTCTGAAAAGCCGCTTGAACAAGCGCATTAAGGCTCTGGCGGCGTAAGCCGGCAGGCGCCATAAAAAAACCGGCTGCGGCCGGTTTTTTTGTGGTGCGCCAGGCATGGCGCGCAGCGCCAATTAGGCGCTATCCGGTCCGCCGTGGTGGTTGGCCGGATGACTTGGGGGTGAAAGTCC
>NZ_FODB01000119.1 GCF_900110265.1 Vreelandella aquamarina
GTTCTATGGCGAGGCTTCATTCGCTTAGCAGATCTTGTTGCTGGATTCCAAGCTGCCAATCCAGATGCATCATCGACTTGTGGGTAATTGCAAGTTAACGGGCATGTTTACCTGTTTGAGTTCAAGGTGGTTGAACAACTGCCTAAAGGCAAAGCGATTGAGCAGATAAAAACCAAGGGCTATGCCGACAAGTATCGTGCTAGCGGCAAGCCTATTCACTTAGTAGGCGTAGAGTTTTCCAGCGCTCAACGGCAAATCGTAGCGTTTGACGTGGAGACGCTGTAGTACGCTGCTGCTCATCATCGTCCACTACTTAGTCGAGTAGACCGGGCGATTGCTCGACCCGGCCCCCCCACAGATCCGAGCATGCACGATTAGCGCACTCGGCTCCTCAATCATCAGTTTCGCTGAAGGCTCAGCACTGCTGCATGATCCGCGCAGCAGGTAAAGGCAGCAGCTGGAACAGCTGGTCCGCCTTTGCCCACGAGAAGTACGCTCGCTGTGATCGGCGTCTCAGCCACTTCACCCACACCAACCGTACTCGGTAGAGGAACAGCTGGAGGGCTCGGATATTGCCCCGGATGCCGTAGTAGGCGTAATGGCCCTGCACCTTCCGCCTCAGCAGCCTATGCTGCTCTCGGATCGGCAAGTGTCGGCTCTAGCGGCACCAGAGCGCAATTCGCTTGAGACCGCGCCGAAACCTGTCCTTCGCCGTCTTGCGATTGATGACTCCGCTGATGCCAGCACCGCACCCAGGCGGTTCTACGGAAGGGGAGGGGGGCTCCCGACATTGCGAGCTATACAGAACTTTGTATAATTACAGCATGTCAGAACACAAACCCCTAAATTTCCGAGGTAGCGCTCTCGCCGACCTCCGAGCGTTCCCAGCAACTGTCCGACAGGAAGTGGGATACCAGCTCGACAAGGTGCAACGGGCGGGGCCCGAGCCGAAAGACTGGAAGCCAATGGCCACCGTGCGTGGGCCAAGGCGTGCGGGAAATTCGCATCAGAGACGCTAACGGGGCATTCCGGGTGATCTACGTCGCCAAGCTCGCCGAGGCTGTCTATGTGTCCTGCACTGCTTCCAGAAGAAAACCCAGAAGACGAGTAAGGCGGATCTCGACCTGGCCGAAGCCAGATACCGCGCCTTGCTGAGCGAGGTGAGACAATGAGCAATGAGACATTCGACAGCGTATGGGACGCCATCAGATGGAACCATGGCAAGAAGGCGCTTTATTGCTCCACTTTCTGACTCTGAACAGCAGACGCTGACCTCTGCTTATCAA
>NZ_FODB01000116.1 GCF_900110265.1 Vreelandella aquamarina
AGCAGTAGGTGAAGCATCAACCAGATAATCCGATGAGATGCCGGTCTGTCTCACTCTCATGCAAAGGTAAGATCAACCATTTAATCCGCTTACCCATTGTTATTTGTCAGAGTCCTGGGACTTAAGCGGCGAACTCTTAGCTTGACCAAGAATAGGGCCGCAACACGCAGCGCGCCAAAACCTGTCACAGGCCCGAACCGATGCCCTGTTTCGATGCATCATTTGTAAACAAACTGCAATCTTTACCAAATAGACTTTCCATTGATTCTTCAATACCCACAAGCAAACTGAAAGGAAAAAACCACTATGAGCAAGAAATATTTGGGCTTGGCTTTGGCGATTTCTGCAGCTTCCGCCGCACAGGCCGGAACTGTTACGACCAGCGGCAAAGACCTTGTGATCGATACCGACAGCGGTATCAAAGTGAAAGTGTCGGATAACTCTGCGTCTTTTCAGCTCGGCGGGCGCCTTCAATGGGATTACGACGCCACGCAGTCTGACGCCAACGGTGTTGACACTACCAATTTCGACGCGCGCCGGGCACGCCTCTACGCCCAGGGCCACTTTGGCGACTGGGCGTACAAAGCCCAGTTCAACGTGGCTGAGAGTGATGGCGCCAAAGGCGGGAACGCTGAGGACCTGTACATTCGCTACCTGGGATTTGGCTCAGCTGCAACCGTGACTATTGGTAAGCAGAAAGAGCCATTCGGCCTGGAACAATTAACGAGTTCAAAAGACATCTCGGCCCTTGAGCGATCCGCCATGACCGAGCGTTATACCCCCGGTCGCAGCGGCGGCATCCAGCTCAGTGGCAAAGGCAGCAACTGGACCTACGGTATCGGCTATTTCGAGGCAGACGGCGATGGCAGCGACGACTTCAATAACACGGCAGTAACCGCACGGGGCACGGTTGCACCCGTTCAAACGAATAATGCTGTTGTTCATCTTGGTGCGGGTTATACCACGCGTGATGCCGACACTCAGGCCAATGAGGTCGATACGTTTAATCTGGAATTGGCCGGCGCTTCCGGGCCCTTCCATGCCCAGGCCGAATATTTCGATTCCGAGGAAGGTCAGGTGGATGTTGATGGTTATTACGTACAGCTTGGTTGGGTTGTCACCGGCGAAAGCCGTCCTTACAAGGCTGGGGCGTTCAAGCGAGTGGAACCGTCATCGCCCAAAGGAGCCTGGGAAGTTATTGCCCGTTTTGAAGATGGCGACGGAAAATACAGTGATGTGGGGCTGGCCACAACTGACGGTAAGCAAACAACACTGGGCGTTAACTATTACGCCAACAAGAATGTTCGACTTGGAATGAGCTACATGGATGGCGAAGAAGCCAATGGCGCTAGCGGAGATGAAGTGCGTGCGAGGTTGCAATATGCATTTTGAACGCATGGGAGAGTGCTTGGTTGAGCTCACCACTTGATAGGGCACTGGTACGGGAAGCATTGTCCTGAATCCGTGAAGCCGGCGCCGACACTTTCCCTATCACCGCCAGCGAGCACTTTTTGATCATTCGCCC
>NZ_FODB01000114.1 GCF_900110265.1 Vreelandella aquamarina
TAGTGTGGGTTTTTGTGTAGGAACTTGAATTCTAACACTTTAAGCCGCTTCTTCCTTCCTCATGCTACCTTCTTCATGAGAAATCCGGGCTAGGGTGTTGGCTACCTGCTGATAGGTCATGGGCAGCGCGCTGGCCGGGGCCTGGGTTAACAGTGCGCGTATGGGAGCCGCTAAGGGCGAAGTGGCATGGGAATGGCTCATCAGGGTTACTCTTACGTTCGGGTATCAGGCCAGAAAATAGCCACGCTACCATATCGCTGGCTATGCGGTGGCCAATGTCTGTTATTTCAAACGGTGCTCACAAAAACGCAAGGGGGAAACATGGCCGATAAACTCCACCAGCAACGCCATAAAAGCCGCTGGCCCAAGATGCTGACGTGGTTCAGTGTGCTGGCGCTAGTGGCAGCGCGCCCAGCAGGCCCCGGTGATTCATGACATCACCACCGACACCCAAACCCGCCAGCATTTATTGCGCTGCGCGAGCGGTTGGAGTAACCGCAACATACCGACACTAGTGAACGTGTTTTTTATGCAGCGCGCGCTCACTCAAAGTGATATCACGCAACGTGCTTTCACGGCAAAGAATTTTCTGCGCATCCAGCTCGCCGATGGGCACTGTCACGCTTGGCGGTATATCGCCGCTGAGCTGTAGGGCTTGGTAGCGCAATGCGCATACGCGCAAAAACGACGTGAAATTTCCCAAGTCGTGCCCGGCATCAATCGACTCATGGTAAAGCCGGGTGATCATTTGCGCGGTGTTCATACCATCGCGCTGGGCGATTTCTTCTAGCAGCCGCCAGAAGTAGTTCTCCATTCGCACGCTGGTCAGCATCAATAAACAGTTTGCACATAACGCCCCCTTGCACTTACTTGCGCCCATTGTATGAGCTCAGCATAGCGGTTGATGTAATGCGCGCCCAACAAGCGGGCGCGCTCCTTCGCTTTACTTGTTCAATAGCGCCATAAACTGCGCCAGCCAAGCTGGATGGGCGGGCCATGCAGGGGCAGTCACAAGATTGCCATCGGTAACAGCATCGGTGACCTCCAAGTTGGCGAACTGCCCGCCAGCGAGCTCGACTTCCGGCTGGCATGCGGGATAAGCCGAGCACTGTTTGCCCTCCAGCACCTTGGCAGCGGCCAGCAGCTGGGCGCCATGGCAGATGGCAGCGACCGGTTTTTGGGTATCAAAGAAGTGCCTCACCATGGCGAGCACTTCTTGATTGAGCCGCAGATACTCAGGTGCCCTGCCACCGGGCACGACCAGGGCGTCGTAATCGGCCGGATTGATGCTGGCGAAATCTGCATTTAGCGCAAACCGGTGCCCGGGTTTCTCGCTGTAGGTCTGGTCGCCTTCAAAGTCGTGGATCGCAGTGGCAACCGTATCCCCCGAGGCTTTACCGGGGCATACCGCATCGACTTGGTGCCCCACCGCCATCAGCGCCTGAAAGGGCACCATGGTTTCGTAATCTTCTGTGAAATCACCGGTAATCATTAAAATACGTTTGCTGCTCATCTCCGTTCTCCTTGTGATTGTGTCGAGGTGGAGCACACGCAATGGGCGTGTTTATTGAGACTAGCAAGCGCTGTACTCAGTCGGGTAGTACGCCCTTACTACACCCAGCAATGATTTCACTCAGATCGAGTAGGAGGGGGAGTCGCCTCCCCCGTCCTCTCACACCACCGGGCAAACGGATCCGTACCACGGCGGTTCCTGTCCCCCATTATCGGGC
>NZ_FODB01000110.1 GCF_900110265.1 Vreelandella aquamarina
CTGGGAGTGCGTGGAGTGTGGTGTACTCCACGACCGGGACGTGAATGCGGCCCGGAATATCCTCAGTCTCGGGGCAGGACGTTGCCCTCAAGAAGTTGGAATCCCCGTCCTTTAGGCGGGGAGGACGTCAAGTCTCTGCCACCTTTGTCGTACTAGCATGTTACATTACGCTCAAACGCCGACAACGCCCAGCGTTGCTGCATTGCAACAGCAATTGACATAAAAAGAGAGTGCCTATGTCTACGACGAGTAAACGCCCCCTGTACATTCCTTACGCCGGTCCTTCGCTGCTTGAAATGCCGCTATTGAACAAAGGCAGCGCGTTTACTCAGGAGGAGCGGCTAGCGTTTAACCTGATAGGCTTGTTGCCACAAAAAGTCGAAACCATTGATGATCAGCTTGAGCGTGTTTACCGCCAGTACCAGCAGTGCCATAGCGATTTAGAGCGCCATATTCACCTTCGTGCCATTCAGGATGACAACGAAACGCTCTATTTCCGTCTTGTCTCTGAGCATCTGGAAGAGATGCTGCCGATTATCTACACGCCGACGGTTGGCCAGGCGTGCCAGGAGTTCTCCAATATCTACCGCAATCACCGGGGGTTGTTTATCAGCTACCCGGACCGCGAGCATATGGACGATATCCTGCGTAGCGCCACCAAAGATAACGTGAAAGTGATCGTGGTGACCGATGGCGAGCGGATTCTCGGCCTTGGTGACCAGGGTATCGGTGGCATGGGCATTCCTATCGGTAAGCTGGCGCTCTACACCGCTTGCGGCGGGATTAGCCCAGCCTATACGCTGCCGATCATGATCGACGTAGGCACCAATAACCAAGCGCTGCTGGATGACCCGATGTACATGGGCTGGCGCCATGAACGGGTAGGCCAGGAAGAGTACGATGCTTTTATGGCGGAGTTTATTGCTGCCGTGAAGCGCCGCTGGCCGAATGTGCTGCTGCAGTTTGAAGATTTTGCCCAGGCTAACGCCGTGCCGCTGTTGGAGCGCTACCGTAACGAACTGTGCTGCTTCAACGATGACGTGCAGGGCACGGCCTCTGTGGTGGTAGGTACGCTGATGGCGGCCTGCCAGGCCCGCGAAGAAACCATTGCCCAGCAGCGCGTGGTGTTTGTTGGCGGTGGCTCTGCCGGTTGCGGTATTGCCGAGCAGGTCGTGGTCGCCATGGAGGCGGAAGGCCTGACCGAAGCGGAAGCGCGGGCGCGCATCTTTATCGTCGACCGTGACGGTTTGATGACCACGGATCAAACGTGGCAGCGGGATTTCCAGCGCCGTTTGGCCCATGACTCTTCGCTAGTGGCGGAGTGGAACGGCCAGGGCTTGGAAGAGACCATTGCCCAAATCAAACCGACGATCTTGATTGGCGTATGTGGCCAGCGCGGTATCTTCACCGAGCAGGTGGTACGTACCATGCACGCAGGCTGCGAACATCCGGTGATTATGCCGCTCTCGAACCCGACCTCCCAGGCGGAAGCGGTGCCAGAGGATGTGATTCGTTGGACCGATGGCCAAGCGCTGGTAGCCACCGGTAGCCCGTTCGCACCGGTGGTCTATAACGGCCGCACCTATCCGATTGCCCAGTGCAACAACGCCTACATCTTCCCAGGCATCGGTTTAGGTGTGATTGCGGCCAACGCCAACCGCGTGACCGATGAGATGCTGATGAGCGCCTCGCGGGCGCTGGCCCGCGAAGCGCCGCTAGTGAAAGAGGGCAAAGGTGCGCTGCTGCCACCTCTATCGCGTATTCGCGATATCAGCAAGTCGATTGCTTTTGAGGTGGCCGCACAAGCCCAGCAGAACGGCGTTGCGTTGAAGACCAGCGGTACAGCGCTGCGCGAGCGTATCGAAAAAGCTTGCTGGTCGCCGGAGTACCGCTTCTATCGTCGTCGCGCCTTCTAAACAGGCGCGCTGGCAAAAAAAGCCCCCACCGAGGTGGGGGCTATGCAAGCATTGGAAGGTCGTACCTCTAGCAGCCTGTCGGACTTTCCGTTGCACCGTGAGATACTGACCACCGTCATCGCCGAGCTGAGAAGATCGCCATGAGCCGCTTCATCCCTGT
>NZ_FODB01000109.1 GCF_900110265.1 Vreelandella aquamarina
GGGCGAATGATCAAAAAGTGCTCGCTGGCGGTGATAGGGAAAGTGTCGGCGCCGGCTTCACGGATTCAGGAGAATGGTTACAGAGAATGCATCAAAACAGGGCGCTGGTCCGGGCCGGTGACAGGTTCTGGGGCGCTAGGTGTTGCGGTCGTTTTTCGGGGGCAAGCTCAGAATGCGCCGATTTGTCTCTATAATTATGATAAACAAGAATAAATAAGATGTGGCAGGAATTTTGCTAAATCATATTTGGAGCAATGAAACCCAACCGAAGGTATCCATTATGAAGAAGCAGTTTTTCACCAAATCAGGTTTTATCAGTATCACTTTGCTTGCAGCACTTCAGGCTGCGCCCGCCATTGTTAGCGCTGACGTCAGCTCAAATGTGAGCGCCAGCAGCAACTATCTGTTCCGGGGCGTCACCCAGACAGACGGGGCTGCGGCTGTCCAGGGAGGGTTGGATTATGAGCATGCGTCGGGCTTCTACGCCGGTGGTTGGGGTTCCAATGTCGATTTTGGTGACGGCACCAGCTATGAGCTTGATCTTTATGCCGGATTCTCCGGCTCTGTGGAAGAACTGGGTTATGACGTTGGGTACATTTATTATGCGTATCCTGACGCGCCGGGCTCCATCGACTTCGGCGAACTGTACGGCGAGATCAGTTATGGCATTGCGGCCATCGGCCTGGCCTACACGATCAACAGCGACACCAGTGGTGATGGGGTGTTCGTGCAGGGGGATGCCTATTACTACGCCTCTGTTGGGGTGCCTCTGGAGGACAGCTACAGTGCCGGTGTGACGCTTGGCTATTACGACTTCGCTGATGACGGCAAGGCTTCTGTCGGCGAGGCAAGTTATTCACACGTCGCCGCCAACGTTACAAAGGATGCGGGAAACTTCGGTTCTTTCAGTGTTAACGTGGAGTACGCGGACATTGAGTCAACCGACGCGCTTGGCTCTGTCAACTCGGATGATCCGAAGTTCTGGCTGGGTTGGAGCAGGAGTTTCTGATCGGCCAAGTGATCACAAGCAATTCAGATCCAGAATAAAAAGCCGGCCCAAATGACGGGCCGGTTTTTATTTATCATGCAAGAACCCACCATCGTGCGCCTGCCTTGACGCCCGGTGACTCGACATCCTCGCCCTTACCTCTGCCCCCCCCTGCCGCCAAAGCTCATTTCTTATCCGGTGCCTGAATTTCAAACTGTATTAAAGGTTTGTCTGTAAGGTCGTTCCAGATTCCCACGCAAAAATGCTGACTCACTGACCTCAGTCAAACAGCCAGGATGATACTGAATGAACAAACGATTGTTGTTGTGCGCGATGATAGTTCCGGGAGCCTTGGCCGTCTCTCCTATGGTGTCGGCCCAGGCAAAAGAGAGTGTGTCGCTGAAAGAATATCAGCAGGCCAAAGCCAGCCAGGCTGTTTCCCTGAACCAGGCCATGGTGATGGCTTTCGAGAATAGCCCGGTATTGGCTTTGAGGCGGGCCGCGGTCTCGATACAGCAGGGACAGCTTGATCATGCCAGCCGCTGGGCGCCGAGCAATCCAGAGTTTGAGTTGGGGGCCCGTCAGGCCCCGGATCAGGCCGACGAGTCCCTGGAATATGGGGTGAGGGTTACTCAGGAGATCTGGATGGGTAATCGCGGCGACCTTGGGCAGTCGCGTGCCCGGAGTAATCTCACGTCCCGGCAACAGGAGCTTGAATACCTGAAGGTAGCCACCAAGGCGCGGGTGCGGGCCGCCTATTTCCGGATACTGCTGGCTCAGAAAGAGTTGGAAACCGCAACCCGTGCCGTTGAACTTATGCAACGCACCAAAGACCTGGTTGAAATGTCCGTAAAACAGGGTAAACAAACCCGGATTGATCTCAATACCGCAGTCATTGGGCTTGCCAGGGCCCGGAATCAAAAAGCCTCGGCGGAACAAAAGCTCGAGCAATCAAAAATTGACCTTACCGAAGTGCTCGGGGTGTCCCCCTCCGATGCCGTTGGGGTGACCGGCGAGCTTGATGTGACGCTCGAAGACCTGCCTCCGACCAGCCAGCTTGTCGAGATGGCACAGAGTCAGAGAGCGGACCTGAAAGCGGCGGCCGCCAGAATTGCAGCGGATGAAAATAGTGTTATGTTGAAGGGCGTATAATCACTGTTACGTGTATCTATGACCTGAATCCGTGAGACCGGCCCCAGGAAGCACTTCTAACCCACTGACCTGCATGGCAATATAGCCATTATCGCCATTCACCCAGACAGTGCCATGCCCAACATAAAGTTCCGCGCCAGT
>NZ_FODB01000108.1 GCF_900110265.1 Vreelandella aquamarina
GGGCGAATGATCAAAAAGTGCTCGCTGGCGGTGATAGGGAAAGTGTCGGCGCCGGCTTCACGGATTCAGGTATTAATCAAAGCCGCTTCCTTAAGCGGCTTTTTTATTAAAGGCTTCTATCTTTCAGGCTATAGGTACTAGTATTAAAAAACTCATCAATTAAGATTAAAACCATAACCTATATATTCATAAAAAACACCAACTTTATAAGTTAAGGATTAGAAAAATTTCCGATAGCGCCTTCTTTTAAATCGTCCAAACTCAACACAGGAAACAAAAAGACACATAACGTTTCAAAAGGAAGGCCCAATGAAACCGTTCAACCAATTACCAGCCCATCAAAAGACAGGATCCGTAGCCTCCTGCATGGCATTGGTAATGGGTGTCTTACTAACCAGTTTAAATCCAGAAGCTTCAGCAAACGACCAGTTCATTGACAGCATGTCTAGAGTCACACAATACGTAGAGTCTCAAGATGTCAGCCATTTAAAAGGCAATGTGAGCATCATTCAGCAGCAAGGCATTAACAACAGCGCGAGCGTCGTTCAATCTCGTTCAGCGAATTACCAATTTAAAAACTTCGCTTACATTAAACAAACTGGATATAACAATCAGGCCAATTTGATCCAGCACAATGGCAACAACATTGGCGTGATTGTTCAGCAAGGCTATAACAATAGCGTTACGGCTATTCAAGAAGGGAACAGTGTTGGAGTTGCACTGAACGCTATTCAAATTGGCTTTAACAGTAACCTAATGATTTCACAATCGGGCAGTGGCCTACGCGATGTAAATGTCCACCAACAAAACTACTCGGGCACTTCACGACCGGTCACTATCGATATCAACTGAGTCGCACCTGGCTTCTCAGTTCACCACCAAAGCAAGTTGATCGAAATAAAGGGGAAACACCATGAAACTGCAACTAACCGCTCTTGCTGCCGCTGTTAGCTTAGCTTTGTCCAGCGCTGCTATAGCTCAAACAACAGTAACATCGAATTCAAACCTGAACTATACAAGTATTGGCCAGCCTCAAGGAGGCGGATATGGTGTCGACAATGGAAATTCAACCGTAGATAATGCCGAATGGACAGGTTTTCCGCCATCCCGTGATGGAGCGTTTACTACGTTTCAGGATGAATTGGATAACATGGACGGCTCTACTGCAGGCCCAAATGAAAACTTATCGACCATTGACCAGACAGCTACTGGTACTACAGGCAACCAAGCAAGTGTAACACAGAGTGGTGGTTCACAAAACGAATCAAACGTAACACAAAACAAATTAAGTAGTACTGGCTCAGCATTAAAAGCTGATGTCATCCAAATTGGTAATAGTAACCGATCAGATGTTGATCAAGAGCTTAGCACAGGTGCTATTGCAAATATTTCGCAGCAAGGTGATAGTAACCTGTCTCGAGTAGATCAGTTTGGAGCCGACCGTAATGGCGCGGATGTATCTCAAACCGGTAATGGCCACCAATCGATTATTCATCAGGGAGTACTGACTGGTGGAGCAGCTGATAATAATGCATGGGTAAATCAAACTGGCGAAAGTAACCAAAGTTATATTCGTCAGCAGTGGTCTGATAACTATGCCGATGCTAACCAAAGTGGTATGGATAATATTAGCCATATTAAACAAGCAGGCGATGCTAATATGGCAATGCTGGATCAAAGTGGCGATGAGAATACGTCCTACATTCTGCAAGGTTCGGCGGGGGTTGGCGACTTCAATACCGCATATGTGGATCAGTCCGGTAGTTATAACGACTCATATGTATCCCAACTAAACGGCAATGATAACAAAGCAAATGTTAATCAAAGTGGCACATATGGAGAGTCTAATGTGTTACAAAATGGTAACAGTAACTTCGCTGATATCTCACAATCAGGAGAAGGAGATATCTCTTGGGTAATTCAGAACGGTGACAATAAATCTGCCACTGTCGAACAATCAGGTGTGGGTGTTCCTGGTGCCGAATTTAATGAATCGTTTATTATTCAAAGTGGAGCAGGTGCGCACACAGCATATGTCAATCAAGCACATGCTCCTGCTGGCGGTTGGAATAACATTTCAACTATCACTCAAACTGGTACAGTCAACGCATCTGCGAGTGTGATGCAGACAGGTAGTGGCAACCGCGCTTCCACTATCCAGTATTAATCATTAGCCAGTCCAATATTCTCATACCGCCCCTTCCGGGGCGGTTTTTTTGTGGTGCGCCAGGCATGGCGCGCAGCGCCGCTCAGGCGCTATCCGGTCAACCGTGGTGGTTGGCGGGATGACTTGGGGGTGAGAGTCCCCTACGGACCCTGATAGCGGGAACCGTTAG
>NZ_FODB01000105.1 GCF_900110265.1 Vreelandella aquamarina
GGGGACTTTCACCCCCAAGTCATCCGGCCAACCACCACGGCGGACCGGATAGCGCCTAATTGGCGCTGCGCGCCATGCCTGGCGCACCATAAAAATCCCCCTGCTAACTCAATAGCAGGGGGTATTAATATCGTGAGCAAGTGTGTTAAGGCATCACTCTTCGTGTTCGACGAGCAGTTGAGAATCGCCCGCTAATACCTCATCCCATGCTTCTTCCAGCGTACAGCCTGAACGACTATCAATGGTGTCGATAACTTCGACGGCATGTTGGAGCGACTCACGATTGCTCTTCAACGCCAATACTAGCTTGGCTAAATCTTGCTTGCTGAAAGAGCTAGCGATACGGTCGGCTTGTTGGCTCAATTCGATGCAGTTCATGGTTAGTCCCTCATGGTATGGTCAGCCGCTGCTCGTTATTGTTTGATACTTCGTATGAATAATCGAGCAGCCATCTTAATTAACGACGAATGGTGACATTGCTACTCATGCTGGGCCGGGTAAGTGCCCAGTTCGGTAACTGCGAAACGGTCACAAGCGTTACAAGACCTTCGCCTTAAGCGCCCTGGTAATACGGCAGCGCCTCGGTATGTAGCAAGGATAAGTGCGACGTATCGGGATAACAAAACACCGCCCTGATCCATGACTTCACTATGGTTCACGGCTGCCATGCTCACAATGCATCATTGGCAGCAGGCTGGGTTGTAGTTTGACTACATAACACCCATAGAAGCGCTATCGATGACGTAGACTTTCAAGAAGAGAGTTAAACGACTGTTTTAAAAGGGTAGGGAAAAATCAATAGAGAAGAACTAACACGTCTTTAAAAGATAAAAAACGCCTGCTCATTAAAAACGAATGCAGTTTACTCCTAAATAACGATTCCTCTATACGACCAAGGACGATGGCTTCGTTAAAAAAACGCCATAAAAAAACGCCGCTGTGCGACAGCGGCATCTTTTATGGCGCTTCTATGGCGCTTCGCGGCGGCGTTGTTTACGTAGAGCGCACACGGGATACCGCATCCAACCAGCCCTGGTAGAGCTTTTCACGGGTCTCCTCTTCCATGGTCGGCGTAAAGCTGCGCTCGCAACGCCAGAGCTGCTCGATCTCCTCTAGCGTGTCGTACCAGCCAAGACGTAACCCTGCCAAGTAAGCCGCCCCAAGGGCCGTCGTTTCCAAAATGGTCGGACGGTCAACTTGGACATTGAGCATATCGGCCAAAAACTGCATGACCCAGCTGTTTTTCACCATGCCGCCATCCACACGCAGGTTGCCCGGCGCAGCCTCCATATCATCGTTCATACAGTGCTGCAGGTCGCGGGTTTGGTAACACACCGCCTGCAGCCCCGCCGCAACGATTTCGGCGATGCCAGTATCGCGGGTTAAGCCAAAAATCGCGCCACGGGCTTTGGGGTCCCAGTGGGGCGCGCCTAGCCCGGTAAAGGCTGGCACCAAATAAATGCTGTGGCCGCTGCGGGTTTTCTGGGCCAGCGCTTCGGTTTCCGAGGCATCGGCAAACAGGTTCAAACCATCTCGTAGCCACTGCACCGTTGCTCCCGCCACAAAGATGCTGCCCTCCATCGCATAGGTGGGCTTGCCGTTAATGCGGTAGCCAATGGTGGTCAGCAGGCGATTACGCGATACCGAGGCCGTTTCCCCGGTATTCACGATCATAAAACAGCCGGTACCGTAAGTGCTTTTACCCATACCGGGTTTAAAGCACGCCTGCCCGACCAGCGCCGCCTGTTGATCACCCGCGACGCCTGCAATCGGCAGCGGCGCGCCCAGCCAGTGGGCCTCGACCGTGCCAAAATCATCGCTGGAATCGTTCACCTCGGGGAGCATATTGGCGGGCACATCAAATAGCGCCAGCAGCTCCTCGTCCCAAGTTTGGTCATGAATGTTGAACAGCGCCGTGCGCGAGGCATTGGTGGCATCGGTCACGTGACGTTTACCATCGGTCAAACGCCACATCAAAAAGCTATCGACGGTGCCGAACGCCAGCTCGCCCCGGGCAGCACGCTCGCGGGCGCCCTCGACGCAATCGAGAATCCAGGCCAGTTTGGTGGCGGAAAAGTAAGGGTCGATCAATAGTCCAGTTTTCGACTGTACTAACTCAGTATGCCCCTCGTCGCGTAGCGCCTGACAGCGCTCGGAGGTGCGACGATCTTGCCAAACGATGGCGTTGTATAGCGGCTTGCCTGTGGCGCGATCCCACACCACCGTGGTCTCACGCTGGTTGGTAATGCCGACCCCATCCACTTGTTCGGGGGTTATCTGGGCTTTGCTGAGCACTTCCCGGCAGGTCGCGATCACCGATTCCCAGATATCTTCCGGGTCGTGTTCGATCCACCCATCTTGCGGAAAGTGTTGAGGAAACTCTTGCTGGGCAACTGCCGCTATTTGGCCTTGGCGGTCAAACAGAATCGCGCGGGAGCTGGTCGTGCCTTGATCGATGGCGAGAATAAAGGAGGACATAGCGCATTCACTTTGTTGTAGGTTCTTTCGATTTTGTCTGTTTTCTTTCGTTTTATTATCATCAGAGGCTACTCTAGGCGCCTGGAATGCTCAAGTATGAAACTCTGCCACCTTAGCCAAAGCCTGAGCCCGCCTTATTCATGAGACCGGCCTGAAAACGAAGATAGCGGATGGTATCCTCTTGAAAATTCAGTGTGTTCCGCCAAGAACCTGATCCAAGG
>NZ_FODB01000103.1 GCF_900110265.1 Vreelandella aquamarina
CTCCGCTTACGCCGCGCTACAAATTAGTCCACCTCAAGTACGTGACACCCGTAGCGCGGCGTAACGAATCTTGCGAGGGACGAGCAAATGAGGCATCCGCGAAGGCGGCGATTAGCCGCCTGGATTGGGCCACCGTGAATCATTCAATCTCGGTGACGACATCTACTCTTAAGAACTCAAGAGCATATTCAAAGACATAGCTTTGCCTGGGTGCTTAGCTGCCAATTTGGCATCGTCTGTGACCAATGTTGTTTGCGTCACCGTGGCAGATGCAGAAATGATGCTGTCAGGTAATTTCATCTGAGTATGACGACGTGTGTTGATCGTCTCTATTTTTACCGAGTGGTTGAGCTCGACGCGTGTCAGCTTGGCTAATAAAGCTGAAATAGCCTGTTCTTCTTGAAGGGGTCAACCTGGGAATCCCAACAGTTCAAGCTCAGTGATCACGGAGTAAGCGTAATAGGCAGGCGGCAGGCATAGCTGTCGCTCGATCGCGTTGATAAAAACGTTTGTATCGAGCAAATAGTTACCACTCATCCCGCATGCTCCGTTGATATTCGACCCCTTCCTGGGTTGTCAGAGTGGGCGCTTTGACAGACGAGAAATCGAGACCGGATGACGGCCCAGGCTCGCTCGGCTCTGATGTGCTGTTTTCATACAGCACCACAATCCGGGCATGCCTGTTTTTTAAGTCTCCATATTCGTCCGGGATTTTAACCATACCGTCTTGAATGTCTGCCTCAAACTCAATCGCCTGCATACCCTTCTCCTCTAACGGTGCCGATGAGTGCCCCAGCGTTCTTACGTCTTTATCTACCGCTGCTCTATTCGACACTCTTTTCATCAAAAATTCGAGGCGCACATTGACTCGTGGCGCTCACCCTATTGGAGGGTCGTACCTGCGCAGCCAATACCGACAGCGAGTAGGGTGAGGCGTTACCGCCTCATCCCTCTCACAGAACCGTACATACGGACCACGTATACGGCTCATGCCATTAACTTACCCCGAATTCGGGGACAGTGATGCCGGTTCTGACCCTGGTCAGATCCAATAACCGTAAGTCATTATGCAGGTAGGCATTGGGGATCGCATGGTGGGCCAGCGGTGAAGCGGCATTACGCCAGCTTTGCATCTTGATGAACTTAAACGGCGGGCGATAGCCCAGCTGTTTCAGCCTCCGATGCAACCGGCCCGGCTTTTTCCACTGCTTGAGCTGGAGGCAACGTAACCGCCGCCTTAGCCAACTCATCACCTGCTTTAACACCCTCGCGCAGTTCGCCACCCGGAAGTAGTTGGCAAAGCCCCGTAACACCGGATTCAGCTCACGTATAATGGCCGCGAGTCCGATGCCCCGGTTTCGCTTCGTCAGTGCTTTCAGCTTCTGCTTGAGTTTCACCACCTTCTTGTCCTGGATGCGGGTGTACTTCGTGTGGATCACCACGCCCAGGAACTTTACCCCGTCATCGCTGTGAGCGATGTGAGTTTTGGTGGCATTGACAGTCAGCTTCAGCTCATCTTCCAGGTAGCTTTGGGCCACCCGTAACGCATTCTCCGCGCCCGCTCGTGAACCGCTCAGGATCAGGATGTCATCCGCGTAGCGGACGATCCGGTGACCCCGGGCTTTCATGAACTGGTCGAAGGCGTCCAGATAGACGTTCGCAATCAGCGGGCTGATCACGCCGCCCTGCGGGCTTCCCAGCTCCGTTTCTTCAAGGTGGAACCCCACCATCACGCCGCTTTCCAGGAACTGGCGCAGCAGTGACAGGACACTGCCGTCCGTGATCCGTTGACGGAACTGGCGGATGATCAGGTCATGGTTGAGCGTGTCGAAGCATTTCGACAGGTCCATGTCCACAACCCAGTCACGCCGGTAGCGGCGGATAAACAACTCCGCCTTGCCGATGGCGTGATGACCACTGCGTCCCGGACGATACCCATAGCTCGACGGGTGGAAGTCCGGCTCGAAGATCGGTTCGATGATGCTGCGCAACGCCTGTTGCACAACCCGGTCCCGAACCGTCGGAATGCCCAGCAGACGCTCGCCGCCGTCGTCCTTGGCGATGGCCACACGTCTGACCGGTTGCGCCCGATAGCGCTTCTCCTTCAGCTCGAGTAACAGGCACGACAGCTCCACCTCCAGATTCGCCTCAAACGCACTCAGGCTCTGCCCGTCGATTCCGGCCGCACCCTTGTTGCGTTTGACGTGTCTGAAGGCTTCATACAGACGCTGCTTTGACAGCAATTGCCCGTACAGACTGTAGTATTTCCTCATGCCTGCTCATCTCTGTGATGACGACTCCGAGGATCGGTCTGGCTGCTGGTCTGTTTCAGGCGATCCGTCCGGGTACTAGCGCTCTGGCAATCTGCCGCCACGGTATCGCTCTACTCCCTTGTTCGGAGAACACCAGAGTCACTGCGTTCCCGCAGCACCCCGATGCACGTCCCTGCCCCGTCGGGCAGCTTGTGAACGCAGCGTCCACCTGTTCGCTCGTCGTCCGTCACTCTCGTTAATGACTTCCGCCCTTCGCATCCGACCAGAGCTTTTGAGCCCGACCGGTCCGCTGAACCTCCGCCAGCGGTCGTTCCGGTTTTGTCCTCCACGCTGTTACCAGGCTTCTCAGGCCGGAACTTCCTCACTACTACGGCTTCATCTGCCACCTCGCACCGACTGCGGCCTCGGCTTTCACCTTGCGCCACAGCCTCCGGCTTCGCCGGATTCGGTGTCAGGCTTCCCCGGTTACTGCACCGGCTCCCTGTTAACGATGCCACCCTCAAGCACAGCCCAGGTCTGACTGAGTATCGGGCGTCGCGCTATTTTGCACGCTAACCCACCTGGGCTGCCGAAGCAGGTTCACTTGCGTTGTGTACCGTTAACTTCCTATGGCTTCCTTCAGACCCCACCGTTGGCCAGTGACGCCCTTGCCAGTCGGATTGTCTTCCCCTCAGTCGGGGTGACGCCATCTTCTTTCAGATGGCCGGGTTTGCCGGCTTCGCCGGGCAATCGGGTAGGGGCCGGGGTCACCCCCGGCGCCCTCCCACACCACCGGGCATACGGTTCCGTACCACGGCGGTTCATGAAGAACGACTAAGCC
>NZ_FODB01000102.1 GCF_900110265.1 Vreelandella aquamarina
GGGCGAATGATCAAAAAGTGCTCGCTGGCGGTGATAGGGAAAGTGTCGGCGCCGGCTTCACGGATTCAGGGACCTGTTAGCGTGGCAGGGTGACGTAAGTTGTTGAACCGAATGTAAAATCGAATCCAGTAACAATAGGTTTTTTCGGTGCGTAAGCTATAGCGCTTGACCCTCATGGTTGCCTTGACGCGTTCCATCAGTTTCATGGGAGAATGCCTTAATAATGCTGTATGTAAAAACAATATTATTGAGGCGAGCAAAACGCGCAAGCCTGCGAATTTTGGCTACATCGCCAAAATTATCTTTGCACGCTGTAGAATCAATGAGGTAGATTCAATTTGGTGGCTATGAAACCTCAGTCATTGTGATGTCACGTTCATTGAGGTTTCATGGCAGGGCGTATAATCACTGTTATGTGATCTTGAACTCTGCAATATGTAAGGAAAAATATGTCTTTTGAAATAACTATCCCCAAAGAAGATGGTTCTGAAGTATTAAAGATAAAAAATGGTGGCTCAGTAGTTATTGTTGGTGCTAACGGTGCTGGAAAGACAAGGTTGTCTTCTTTTATAGAGGAAAGGCTTGGTGAACAAGCTCATAGAATAGCCGCTCACCGGGCATTATCATTGAACCCATCAGTTGCAAAAATAAGTGAAAAAGACGCGAGATTAGCGTTAAAGACAGGTTGGAGTCATAAGGACTCCACAATTGCACATCGAAGTGGAAATAGATGGGGTAATAATGCAGCTGTTGCCCTGTTAAACGACTTCGACTTTTTATTGCAAACATTATTTGCAGACCAAACTAACACCTCCCTGCAGACTCATAAAAGTGTTAGGGCTGGTGATAATGAAGAAGCTAAAGCAACCAAATTTGAGATACTGACTCAGGTCTGGCAATCGCTACTACCTCATCGTGAGCTACATGTTAGCGGTGACGATATTATGGTTTCCATAAGTGGTTCAAACGATAAATACTCAGCGACTGACATGAGTGACGGCGAACGAGCCGTTTTTTACATGCTAGGTCAATCTTTAGTCGCAGAGCCAAACACACTATTGATTTTTGATGAGCCTGAACTTCATGTTCACAAGTCAATAATGTCAAGGTTATGGGACGAGCTGGAGGCATTGAGGCCAGATTGCGCTTTTCTATTCATAACTCATGATATTGAATTTGCTTGTTCGAGAGTTGCAGAAAAATATGTGATTAACAAGTTTGATCCTGCACCATTTTGGGAAATTAATAAGATTCAAGATGATAGTGGGTTTGATGAAAATACTCTAACCCTAATACTAGGAAGTCGAAAGCCTATTTTATTTGTAGAGGGAAATGGTGAAAGTTTAGATCGCGCAACCTTCAGATGCTGCTATCCAGAATGGACTGTGATTCCCAGAGGCTCCTGTGAGCAAGTAATTCATTCCGTTGTAACTATGCGCCAAAACACATCACTTACTCGTGTATCATGTTCAGGGGTTGTAGATGCTGATGATTACAGTGATGAGGACAAAGAATATCTCTCAAGCTTAGGGATTAAAGTTTTGCCGCTCAGCGAAATCGAGAATATTTTCCTGCAACCCAATGTTGCTAAATCAATATTAGAGCATGAAGGCTATGCTGATTCCGAGCTGGAGGCGAAGTTTGATGGTTTTACCACGGCAATTATTGATAGCGTTTCAGATAAAAATAAAGAGGACGCAGTAATTAGATTTTGTCGTAGACGAATCGATCGGGCGCTAAAGAAAATTGATTTGAGTGATTCTTCATCAGTGGGGGATCTGAGGGCATCACTTGATGCAGAGGTTACCAACCTCAATATTGAAGCGCTATCTGATTATGCTAGAAGCAAAATTGAGAAAGCATTAGAAGAAAGAAATCTTATAGATCTGCTTTCAATTTACGACAACAAGGGACTAATGGCTATAGCGTCTTCTCATCTGAGAAACACAAGGCTTGCAGAGTTTGAGCATTGGTTGATTAGAAACCTCAATAATCATCTTGCGCCCAAAGTGATTGAAGAAATTAGAGTTACTTTACCTGGCGTCTCGGTGGAGTAGGAATGTTCACATAACAAGCGCATGTTGTCGGACTGGTTTTCCGCTGCGCTCCAAACCAGCCGCAAATGCGGGCGTTCAGCTCATATCGAGGATTGAATGAATTTAGAGTTCTTGAAACCATCGGATCGTCTTAGGGTTATGGATCTAGTTGAATCCACAGGAATAGATGTCGGAGACTGGTCTAATTTTAAGGGTGGTGTAGAGAAAGCAGCTTCGAATCCAAAGTATTGCTATGAATGGTCATACGAGGACCACAATATGCAAGTTATTGTGCTTAATCTTTGGTATGAAAACCTATTAGTACAAGATGGCGAGATAGTTCAAAAGCTAAACTTGAGAGAGACAGCAAAAAACGCTGCTAGTTCGCCCCAGTCTCGGCGAGCAACAAAAATGGATTTTTCTCTACAAAAAGCAGCTCGTCTTAATTGGCCTGTAAGAGTAATAATTTGTGACGGTGGAAGAAGAGATTCAAGTGCTACTAAGTCAAGTGCTGATAGACGACTTCTTGATATCGAGCAATGGTATGTAAAGAGCTATAGCTCAGATTCCGGTGATTGTGTTCTCGTTCGTGGTGTGCCAACTGATTTATTCATTGATCAATTCAATATCGAAGGATTGCCTGCAGGCGAAGCAAAGAAAAAAGAATCAATCACGTCAGTGTATGAGCGCAGCCCGCAGGTTAGGAGCTATATCTTGAAAAGAGCGGGAGGATTCTGTGAATGGTGTGGCCAAGAAGGGTTTAAAACCCTATCGGGCTCCATATATTTGGAAACTCATCATATTCAACCGTTATCCGAAGATGGCAGTGACACAGTTGATAATGTAGTCGCACTATGCCCAAACCATCATCGAGAGGCGCACTTTGGAGTAAATGCAGTTCAATTCCGAAAAGAGCTGGCTGATCGAGTAGAAAAGCTGAACAAGTCAATGCAACCGACCGCTAACGCGTCGGCTGATTGAAGCGTTATGCATAAATCAGGAAGCCGAACATGGAAGTAAAGGTTGAACTCAACGGCTCGATACGAGAGCAGGAAGTCATCGCTCTTTATCGCTCG
>NZ_FODB01000101.1 GCF_900110265.1 Vreelandella aquamarina
ACTGAGTGCGCGATTAATTTTGAATAGGCACTTAGTGTGGCAATGTGTAGGTGTAAAGAAAACGACGCAATCTTATTTTTAGCTTACCGTAACGAATCGACCCGTAACGCACTAGCAAAGTAAATCCTAAGTTTAATACAGCGCTTTCGTTTTAGTAATGTATGACTTGAATGCGCCTGCTGTACTACAAGAGTCCGTTAGAACGGCGTGCAGACAGCAGGCGAGCTTTTATCACCCTACTAAAGGGTCATAAATGGCTCATCTTCCTGGCCTGTAAACGTGTACACATTGTAAGGGCTTTCTTGTGGCCCCGGCATACCCGGTGTGCCAATGGGCATACCCGCCAAACCGATACCGTCAATATCGGGTTGTTCCTCAAACAGCGCCTGCACGGCTTCCATTGGAACGTGGCCTTCGATCCAATACTCGCCCATCTCAATGGTATGGCATGAACCCAGGCCATAGGGCACGCCTGCCTGCTGCTTAATATCACCCAGCTCTACATCGTCAATAATCGTCACTTCTACGCCGAGCTCTTCAAGATGGCGTGCATAAGCGTCACAGCAGCCGCACTGGGGGTTTTTATACAATGTTGCCTCTGGCGGTAACGCCGCCTGGGCGGAGACCGCCCCAAGCAGCATGGAACCAGAGAGTAAAAGCTTGGTGCTCATATGTTGCATTATTTTCAACTCCTTAGCGTGAACGACTGAAGAGGTACTTGGCCAGCGAAGCGATCGCCAAGCCAATTAATAACAGCATGGCCAGGGGCATCAACCAGCCTAGCCACCCCATTGACCCCATAAAAGCAAAACATTCCGCGTTCATCATGCCATCACTCCTAAAAAAAGAGGCAATCGCCAAGGCTTATTGCGGGCCATGGTGGCTGGGCATGCTTCCTCTCATCTGTTCACGCTGCTCATCGGTCAGTAAGTCCTGCATCTGATTATGCATGCGCACGTTATCAGCCATCATATCGCCATGAAGGTTGGCCATTTGAGCATGCAGCGCCTTTATTTCCTCTGGTTCAGGGCGTTCAGTCTGCATGGTTTGCATCATGTCGTCGCGCAGGTTCATCAATTCGCCCATCCGCTCAAGCTGGGCCGCGCGGTGTTCTTGGCGCATCTCACGCATGGTACTCATCTGCTGCTCGTCGAGCATACCGCCAATGCCGGACATACTCCCCATGCCTTCCATCATTGGACAAGGCATCATCCCGCTTTGCCCTCCCATCATCATTCCTGGGTACATGCCTTCTTGACTGCCCATCATCATGCCCGAACCCATACCGACTTGGCCGTCCATCATATTGCCCTGACCTTGGGCGCCTTGGCTCATACCTTGAGCGAAGATGCGCTGCTGGGGACACTGAGGCTTGCAGCCAGGCCAATGGCAAAGATCATCTTGTGCTTAACCATGATATTTCCTCTTATCATGTTGCTGATCGAGACATCGCCTTATCCATTAAAAATGGAAGAAGGCGGAGTTAGCTTTCGTTATAAGCCTACAACCTATAGGTGGCCCAAAGGTAAAGGAGAAACCGATCCCAATACCTAAGTGTTGTCACAGATCATTTTTTCCGCCATTTTCAGCCCTGCTTCAGGTTGGCACGCTATAACACCTACACATTTCTTTGAAGATTCATACGACGCCATGCGCCTTGTTCGCCAAACAGGGAAAATGAACGATGTAAGAAGGCTCAACCGAATCAGTTTTAGCGCCTCCGCGATGAAGTAACAATATCCATTCAACCCTGAAAAACATAAGGATACGGTATGCAAAAGAAGAAGAGTTCGCTCCCTATCATTCACGCTACCTTAGCAACGCTGTTGCTGTCGCTAGCAATCCCGGCACTGGCCCATGAAGGCCTCGCAAACACTTTACCGAGGGATGGCGTCACCATTCAGGATTCCCCAGCAGAGATTGGCATCGAGTTTGGTGGCATGATGCGCATCACCCAGTTTGAAGTGACAGGCCCAAACGGCCCCGTTCCTCTTGATGGTCAGCCAGGCAGTGAACAGGTCGATCGCTACTTCGTAAAGCCCAGTGACACTCTTTCGGCTGGGGACTACCAGGTGCACTGGCGTGGCCTATCGGATGACGGGCACATGATGTCCGACGGTTTTAACTTCTCGGTCGAGCCCTGACCCGTGGCCTGGTGGTTCTCCGTAAATAGCCTCGACGTCTGGACCGTCGCGATGATTCTCGTGGCGGCTGGGGTTTACCTTAGTGCCCTAGTCGCGACGGGGGCCGTGTTGTTTCGTCTAGCGTTTCCCCGACTCCCTGATCACGACCGGAGGCGCGTCGCCCGCATGGGCGTTTTTGCTGCCTGGGCGGGGGTCATTCTGATTCTGTTCCAGTGGCCTTTAGAAGCTGGTTACCTTGGGGGCGGCAATATCGCTGCTGCAACCAACCCAATGCTGCTCGGAATCGTGTTTGAGGGTGCGTCCGGGGGCCGGCTAATGCTGGCGGTAGCTGGCTTGCTGCTGGTTCAGGCGATTCAGCTTAATAACTTAGCGCTCTCGAAAACAGCCAACAGCGTGAGCCTAGTAGGCGTTTTATTGGTGATGCTGGCATTCGTGCAGGTGGGGCATACAGTAAACACCCCACGCCTCGTTCTGGCTGGCTTGCTGATCGTTCACCTGATGGCGGCAGCATTTTGGGTGGCCTCGCTTTGGCCGCTGTTCCATTTAGTAGGACGGGGTCACAACCAGGACAATACCGCCCACATTCTGACCCGTTTCGGGAAAATCGCCATGGGCGGAGTTGGCGTGTTGGTACTGGCGGGCGTCACTTTGGCCACGCTGCTAACGGGCGGTCTCACGCCACTGCTCACCACGGCATATGGACAGTTCTTGATCGGCAAGGTATTGATTGTGGCGGCGCTACTGTTATTTGCTGCCGCGAACAAGTGGCGGCTTGTGCCGGCCTTTGAGAGCGGCGACGCAACAGCCCCAGGACGGTTACAGAGAAGTATTGCACTGGAGATGGTGCTGGTCGTGGTTATCCTGCTGATCACGGCGGTGCTGACAAGGGTGACATCACCGAATGGGTGACTAACAGGTCAACCACCTTGTTGAGCCGTTCCAGAGCTCGAAATTAACGGTCTCCTTCTTATGGGCCTTACGGTGACTGCTCCCCGCCCTAAGCGCTGACGCGCCACGGGCGAGGCTTCCCACTTCTCAGGCAGCTGCCGACGATGTGCCGGACTTACGCAAGCCTC
>NZ_FODB01000100.1 GCF_900110265.1 Vreelandella aquamarina
ACCCTCAGGAATAGCGCCAGTCAAGGCGCTGCGCGCCATGCCTGGCGCACAATGCAAAAACCCCCGTAAGCGCGGGGGTTTTCTCTTTCAGCACTAATTTATCACTACAGCACCTGGGCGCTTACTCAATAATGCTGACGTCATCGGCCTGCAGGCCGCGATCATTTTTAATCACGTGATAGCGAACAATCTGGCCTTCGGCCAGCATACGCGGGCCACGACCACGAATCGCACGGAAGTGAACAAACACATCTTCTCCGTTATCGCGAGTAATAAAGCCGTAGCCTTTGTTGGTGTTAAACCACTTTACTTCCCCCTCTTCACGGCCATCGTTGGGGTCGATGATATCTTCCTCTTCATCATCTTCCACCGTAGGAGCAGGTGCTTGGGGTTGGCGCGGCGCAGGCTTAGCCCGAGCCACATCTGCCTTCACAACCATTGGTGGCGCCAGGGCAGCCGCCGCTAACGTGCCGAGAAACAACATAATAAAGCAGCCAAAGGCTACCGCGGCATATACGCTAAAAGCAGCTTCGGCTAACCACTGCTCAGCCAGAGGTGCATTGGTTAAATGAACAATCCCTGCCAGAAGAAGCGGCGTGGGGGCGGCGAGTAAGACACTGATAAAGAAACAGCGAAAAACAACTTTTGGGTTCATAGATGATAAAAGCTCTCTTGTTGTATGGGTAACAGACGAAGGACAATACTCGAACTACCAGGCCCATTCCTAACAGTACCGAGCATACTACACAAGGTGACGATGTTATCATGACAAACGAATTATCGCCTGCTGAGCTCGCTCAACGTCTTGAATCGTTGGAGAGTCGGCTGGCCTATCAGGAGCACTGGCTGGACACTCTGGATCAAGCGGTCGCCCAGCAGGAGCGCCGCTTGGAAAAACTGGAGCAGCTAAGCGCCTTGATGCGCGAACGGCTACGCGAGCAGCATCAGGCGCTCCAGGCGGGCGACTCCCAAGGCAGTTTTCGTCCAGAAGACGATATCCCACCCCACTATTAAGCCACGACTCGCGGCTTCTTGCCCGCCCAAAAGCGGTGGGATTACCTCACCATGCTGGCCGGGGCAACGCTTTCCAGCCCAAATGCATCGGCAACGGCACGATAGGTCACCTTGCCGTTGTGAACGTTAAGGCCGGGCAGGAAGTGCGCATCATCGGCCAATGGCCGTGCTTAGTCGCGGAACACGCGCACGCCTAGCGCCTTCAAGTACGACGTCTCCGGTATGGCCGGGTGCACCGGGTGATCCGGCCCTTGGTGGCCCTGGAAGATCACCTGACCTTGGCGGTCTTGGTGGCGCACTGCACCGCGCACCACATCGACCAAACGATCAGGGGCAAGGTGCATGGAGCAGGATGCCGACAGCAGCAGGCCATCGCGGCCCAGCAGGCGTATCGCCTCACGGTTCAGGCGCGAGTAGGCGCGCTCGCCGTTGGGGATATCCTTACGCTTTTTGATAAACGCAGGCGGATCGAGAATCACCACATCGAACTGCTCGCCATCTGCCTTTAGCGCCGCCAGGGCTTCAAAAGCATCGCCTTCACCAATCGCCACCTGCTCTTGAACGCCATTCAGCTCGGCGTTGCGCGCCACTTGCTCCAGCGCCGCGCCGGATGCATCCACGCAGAGCACTTCTGATGCACCGCTGGCCGCCGCCTGAACGCCCCAGCCACCCACGTAGCTGAATACGTCTAGCACGCGCTTACCGGCCACTTGGCTGTTGAGCCAAGCACGGTTCACACGGTGATCATAGAACCAGCCGGTTTTCTGGCCGTTTAGCACCGGCACGGCAAAGGTGACGCCATTTTCGACCAGCAGCACTTCGTCAGGCAGCGTACCTTTGACGACTTCCACGTGGGCTTCCAGGCCCTCCTGGCGGCGGCCACCGGTGTCGTTACGGAAGACGATAGCACTCGGCTTAACCACTTTCTCCAGGGCGTCAACGATATCTTCCGCCAGTGCCTGCATACCCGCGGTGTTGAGCTGCACCACCAGCACATCGCCGAAACGATCAATCACCAGGCCAGGCAACAGGTCGCCCTCGCCATGAATCAGGCGATAAAACGGCTGATCAAACAGGCGCTGGCGCAGCGCTAGGGCCTGATTAAAGCGATGCACGAACAGCGAGCGGTCCAGGCGCATTTCAGGGTCGCGAGACATGATGCGGCCGCAGATCAGCGAGTGCGGGTTCACGTAGGCAACGCCCAGGGTTTTACCGTTGGACGCCTCTACCAGCGCAGGCTCGCCCGCCGCAAAGTTTTTCAGCGGCGTCTCTTTGATATCGACTTCGTTGGAGTAGATCCACAGATGGCCAGCTTTTAAGCGGCGATCGGCGTTTTTATTCAAGCGCAGGCGTTGGGTCACAACAATCTCCAAAAGAGCAAGCTTACAGTGCACTTAGGCACTGTAAGCATAAAAACAGTTAACCGCCCAAGGCGGCGATTAACGCTGGCAACCGGGGCAAAACACACTGGCACGTTGACCCAGGGTAATGCGCTTCAGCTCGCTGCCACAGCGTAGGCAAGGCTGCCCGTGGCGTCCGTAAACATTCAGCCGCTGGGCGAAGTAACCAGGCTCGCCTTGGCCGCTGACAAAATCGCGCAGCGTAGTGCCACCTTGGGTAATGGCCGCCGCCAACACCTCTTTGACGGCCGCCGCTAGCGCGTCGTAGCGCGCTTGGGAAATTCGCCCCGCCGCACGGCGCGGGTCGATGCCTGCCATAAACAGCGCTTCGGCGGCATAAATATTGCCCGCACCCACCACCACACGGTTGTCCATCAAAAAGGGCTTTACTGCCACCCGCTTATTACGCGACAGACGGTAGAGCCACTGGCCGTTGAAGGCATCGCTAAGCGGTTCAGGGCCAAGGTGAGCAAGGCGGGTATCGCGGCTGCCGTCGCCCTGCTGCCAGTCGACAAACCCAAACCGACGCGGGTCATGGTAGCGCAGCACGTAGCCGCTAGCGGTCACCACATCCACATGGTCGTGCTTTTTCGGCAAATCCCCCAGGCGGGCAATACGCAGGCTGCCCGACATGCCTAAGTGCCACAGCAGCGTGGCACTGCCATCAGCGGTGGCTAGCGGAATCTGCAGGTATTTAGCTCGTCGGGCCAACTCGCCCACTCGTGCGCCGATTAAGCGTTCGGCCAAGTCGTCCGGCACTGGTACCCGCAGGCGCGGCTGGCGCACCCGCACTTCGGTAATTTCTTGCCCCTCTATATAGGGGGCGATGCCACGTCGCGTGGTTTCAACTTCAGGCAGTTCGGGCATGATGAAAGCCTATGATGACAGCACAGTGACAGCGATTAACGGCCAAGGCGCTAACGACAGAATCGAGTAGGAGGGGGAGTCGCCTCCCCCGTCCTCTCACACCACCGGGCAAACGGATCCGTACCACGGCGGTTCCTGTCCCCCATTATCGG
>NZ_FODB01000098.1 GCF_900110265.1 Vreelandella aquamarina
CGTGCCTGGAAGTCAGCGGGAAATGGTCGAGGCCCTTGGTGGAACGCCGGAGCGTCGCACATGAATCAGGCCCTGCCACGGAAGTGGTTCGACCGTCTGGGTCTGATCTCGGTACTCGATACGGTAAGATGGCTTAGTCGTTCTTCATGAACCGCCGTGGTACGGAACCGTATGCCCGGTGGTGTGGGAGGGCGCCGGGGGTGACCCCGGCCCCTACCCGATTTTGATCGCGGCGTCTATGCTGAATACAGTGAATAGACAATGGATCGTTAAGGAGACGTACACAATGCAACCGGTACTGGCCTTTGACGTATACGGCACGCTCATTGATACCCAAGGGGTTACGATGGAACTGGAACGCCGCCTGAGCGATGCCAGCAAGGCAGGCGAGTTTGCCAAACGCTGGCGGGAAAAGCAGCTGGAGTACAGCTTCCGCCATGGCCTGATGGGGGCTTATGTGTCCTTTACCGAGTGCACGCGTGAAGCGCTGGTATTCACTGACCGAGCGCTACAAACCGGCCTTTCCGATAATGACCACGACCACTTAATGGCCGTTTATGCGGAGCTGCCTGCGTTCCCAGATGTGGTGCCTGCGCTGGACCAACTGCGCGATGCGGGCATCCGCTGCGTGGCCTTTTCCAATGGCACGGAAGAAGCTGTTAGCCAACTGCTGACTCGCGCAGGTGTAAGGAGTCATATGGATGCCGTGATCAGTGTCGATGAGGTTAAACGCTTCAAGCCTGACCCTGCCGTTTACGCCTACCTACGCACGCAGCTAGAAACGCGGCCAGAACATACTTGGCTGATCTCCAGCAACCCCTTTGATGTGATTGGCGCGGCCCACGCGGGCTTGCGTAGCGCCTGGGTACGCCGCCATTCGGATGCCCCCTTCGACCCTTGGGGCATCGAGCCGGATATGACCGTGCCAGACCTTGAAGCGCTTGCCGAGCGAATGGTGCGATAGGTTGGTGTCTACCGCTATCGGCCCCATAATGGTGGGCAGAACCCTCCTTACATGGAACACAATATGTCGAAAAAAATCTACTGCATCGCTAGCTTCAAACCCAAGGCCGGTAAAGAGGAAGCCGTATTTAAAGCGCTGCAGACGTTAGAACCCAATACGCACCGCGAAGATGCCTGCTTGCACTACACGGTGACTCGCCAGATCGATAACCCGTTTGCCCAAGGCACTAGCTACCCGATTGTGTTCCATGAAATTTGGGCCAGCCGCGAAGAGTTTGAAGCCCACTGCCAGCGTAAAGAGATTCAAGACTTCTTCGCCAAGCACGTTGAGTCGCCCGATGGCGACATTGAAGACGCCAATGTATGCGTTTACACCGATGAACCGTGGAATTTCGACGCTCCCAAGGTGTAACCGCCTTCAGCGTGTAGAATAGGCGAACGAAAGAGAGCGACGACGGAGCCACCATGACCGAAAAGAAGATGAACGTTGAAAGCTTTAACCTGGACCACACCAAGGTAAAAGCGCCCTACGTACGTTTGGCCGATATTAAAGAGGGCCAGAACGGCGACCGTATCCACAAATACGACCTGCGGATCTGCCAGCCCAACAAAGAGCACATGGAGATGCCCGCGCTGCACTCCCTGGAGCACTTGATGGCGGAAATGTCGCGCAACCATACCGATAAAGTTGTCGATATCAGCCCGATGGGCTGCCAGACCGGCTTCTATATCGCGTTGATCAACCACGATGATTACGACGATGTACTATCGATCATCGAGAAGACCCTCAACGACGTACTAACCGCCACCGAAGTACCCGCCTGCAACGAAATGCAGTGCGGCTGGGCCGCCAGCCACAGCCTGGAAGGCGCTCAAGAACTCGCCAAAGGCCTATTGGTCAAGCGCAGTGAGTGGACGGAAGTGTTTGCGTAAGCGTCTGTGATGAAACATAGTGAGCAAATGCAGTACGCCAAACGCCCCCGCCTTGGGGGCGTTTTGGTATGGGGCTTTTAAAACTACGCCAATCGTATGGCAGTACGGTGTATGCTTCCCATGCTATCTAGTGCGTGAATTTATAATTTTCTGAATTTTCTAATAATTAAAATGGTTATTAATACGGTAGAATCCAAAGTATAGCTAGCTTTAAGAGGGCGATTTGCAAATTTAACTTAATTAAAAATGCACAAGTCGAAAGGGATTCAAGCAGCCATTTGGCGATATATCTGGCAAATTTTTAGCAGGTTTGGAGTGGCGGTGTGTTTGTTTTGTATAAAAATTTTCGGATAAGGCAAGTAGTAGGATAAACAGCTAGGTGCGATTGAATAAGATACAGGATGACACGATGATGAGTATTTCTAAGGCGATGCAAGACATTGGTAAATGCTAATGAACGATAAGCAGAACTCTCTAGATCACGAAGCATCACGTCTAGCCGCACTGATGGATTACCACATCCTGGATACGCCCCAAGAGCCCGCGTTTGACGATATCGTTGAAGTAGCATCTATTATTTGCCAAGCGCCTGTCGCCGTTATTAATTTTATAGACAAGGATCGGTAATGGTTTAAGTCTGTTAAAGGGCTTTCTGTGCGTGAAACACCACTGGACATTTCTATTTGCTCCCACGCCATTTTACAACCAGGGCTGTTCGTAGTGCCTGATACCACACAGGATGAGCGCTTTGCGAGTAACCCGCTGGTAACGGGGGACCCCTTTTTACGCTTCTATGCAGGTGCATTGCTCAAAAGCCCTGATGGTTACCCACTAGGCACGCTATGTGTGCTTGACTACCATCCCCGAGATATCGACCAGCAACAACGCTTTGCGCTACAAGCGTTGGCCAACCAAGTGATGGCGCATATGGAATTGATGCGCTCGCACCGAGAGCAAAAACGCCTAATCGCTGAGCTTGAAAGCGCTCGGCACGAAATGGCCAACTTAGCTGCGACGGATGTCCTCACTGGGCTACTGAATCGCAGAGCGTTTGAACGAAGGCTTTGCAGTACGCTGGCTTCCATAAAGCGCGGCGCTCCGCCCGCCGCGATCGTGATGATCGATATCGACAACTTCAAGCAGATTAACGATACCTACGGGCACCCCGTGGGAGACAGCGTCATTAAACGCTTTGCAAAGCGCTGCCACTCCATTGTCCGGGAAGCGGATGTACTCGCCCGCTGGGGCGGTGAAGAGTTTATGTTATTAATGCCTCACACAACTGTGGATGAAGCGTATCAAGCGGCTAGCCGATTGCGTCAGTTATTGGCGAGCCAGGCAATGATAGCCGATACAACCGAACCGCTCTACGTGACCGCCAGCATGGGAATTTGCAGGCTTGATGAGGCGAGTGAACTGCAAGAGCGGCTACACGCAGTCGACCAATTAATGTACCAAGCCAAGGAACGGGGCCGGGACTGTATTGCGGTAGAAGGCACATTGTCTGACCCCAAATGTGCCTGACGTTATCGACTAAACAGGGCCCTAACCACGCAGGGCCCGATCCCTACCAATCGCTTTTGGTAACGTCTCAAGCGTCATCAATCACCTCACCAGCCGCCAGTGTTCGTCATCCTGCTGGGCTTGGCCGAGGGCGGCCAGCGCTGAGAGTACCTCGTTGACGCCTTTTAGCGGTTTGCGTTTGAACTGGGCGGCTAGGCTTTCCGCGCTGTGGGGGCTTTGGGCGAGCATGTCGCGCAGCAGTGTGACCTGGGTGGCGAGGTCTTTGGGCCAGGCGGCTTTTGTTTTGTCGGCAGCTGGGGCACTGGCCTCAGCCGTGGTGCTTTGCAGCTCGGTTTGGGTGGGGGCGGCTTCTTCCGGCGCTTGGTAATCCGGGCGTAGCCAGCGTACCTTGCCTTGCGCTTCTTCCGCGGCGCGCTGTTTGTTGAGCGCCACTAGCAGTCTGTCGGACTTGAGGTTAATGGATGAGCTGAGGCGTGGGTTCTTCACCCCCCCCTGTGTTGGTGTTGGTGTTGGTGCTGTTGTGTGGCTCTTAACCTGCCCCTCAGCTTCTGCAAGGCGGTTCTGACGCCTTGCCTGCTGGCCGGTTGGGCGCGGCGAGCCCTCAGCCCGCCGTCAACCGGTGCATCCGCTTGATATTCCACGCCATGGTGGCCAATCGCCACTCGCCGCTGACCTTATCCAGTCCGCGTAGCGAGAACTGCCGGAACCCCA
>NZ_FODB01000097.1 GCF_900110265.1 Vreelandella aquamarina
GAGTCATAGGTGGCACGCTCGATCTTGCGGCTGGAGACCACCCCGGTGGCGTAGCCGTAGATCAGCAGGCTCAGTAGCACCGCCGGGTGATGTGCCTTGGAACCCCGCCCCATGTAACGCCGGGTCAACGTCGAGAGGTCCAGTTGTTCGACAACATCGACAACGAACCGCGCCAGGTGACCATCGGGCAACCACTCGTCTACCGAAGGCGGCAGCAGGTAATCGGTCTGGCGATCCACAGGGATGAAGCGGCTCATGGCGATCTTCTCAGCTCGGCGATGACGGTGGTCAGTATCTCACGGTGCAACGGAAAGTCCGACAGGCTGCTAGAAACGGACTTTTCCTTCGAAGTGCCGGGCGTGGCGCGCTTTAGGGTTAATGCCTTCAACCAGGCACGCGGGGCAGGGGCCGTCTTTCGTACCATTCCTAACAAGGTGCTTTCCATGGACGCCTTGGGCATGGGCGAGGTGTTCCAGCGCCTTTCGATGCTACCCAGGGGATTGGTGCTGGTGACCGGGCCCACGGGGTCGGGCAAAAGCACGACCTTGGCGGCGATGATCGACTACATCAACGAACAGCGCTTCGAGCATATTCTGACCATCGAAGATCCGGTGGAGTTTGTGCACACCAGCAAGCGTTGCCTGATTAATCAGCGGGAGGTTCACCGCGATACTCACAGCTTCTCTGGGGCGCTGCGAAGCGCGCTGCGCGAAGACCCGGACGTGATTTTGGTCGGTGAGTTGCGGGATCTCGAAACGATCCGTTTAGCGCTCACCGCTGCTGAAACGGGGCACCTAGTATTTGGTACGCTGCACACGACTTCGGCGGCGAAAACCATCGACCGGATTATTGATGTCTTCCCCGGTGAAGAGAAATCCATGGTGCGCTCAATGCTGTCTGAATCGCTCCAAGCGGTCATCTCGCAAACGTTGTTGAAGCGCCAGGGCGGCGGTCGCGTGGCGGCCCACGAGATCCTGATTGCCACGTCTGCGGTGCGTAACCTCGTTCGCGAAGATAAGGTGGCGCAGATCTACTCCGCCATCCAGACCGGCGGCGCACTGGGAATGCAGACCCTGAATGCCTCGCTCGCTAAGCTGGTTAAAGAGGGCGTGGTGAGTATGGAGGAAGCCCAAGTAAGAGCTAAAGGCACGCTGACGTTAAAAGATGAGTAAGGCGGCAAAAGGATAATAGACGCGATGAGTGAGCCAGCCAGCGGTATGACCGCGACCCAGTGGCTGCACCAACTGCTGGGCATCATGGTCGAGCAGCAGGCCTCTGACCTGCTTATTTCGGTGGGCGCGCCGCCCAGCCTTAAAACGCCCCAAGGGCTGGTGCCGCTGGGGCGTCAGCCGCTCTCCTCTAGCCAAGTGCGCAGCCTGGTGCTGAATGCGGTTCCCGAAAAGCAGCGGGAGCGATTTCAAGAGGAGCACGAGGCGAACTTTGCCCTAAGCCTGGAGAGTGCGGGGCGGTTTCGGGTAAGCGCCTTTCAACAGCGCAACGAGCCCGCCATGGTGGTGCGCCGCATTGCGCAGACTATTCCGACCCTCAGCGCGCTGGGCGTGCCTAGCCAGTTGGCGACGTTGGCCAATGCCAAACGCGGGCTGGTGCTAGTGGTAGGCGGCACGGGAACGGGGAAATCCACTACGCTGGCGGCGATGATTCAGGAGCGCAACGCCTCAGTCGGTGGGCATATCATCACCATTGAGGATCCTATCGAGTACTTGCATCCGCACCAGCGGGGCATCGTTAATCAGCGCGAGGTGGGGGTGGATACGGAGTCCTTCGAGGTGGCGCTGAAAAATACGCTACGCCAAGCGCCGGATGTGATCTTGATTGGTGAAGTGCGTACCCGCGAGACCATGGAGCACGCCCTCACTTTTGCGGAAACCGGGCATCTCTGTTTGGCGACGCTGCACGCCAACAACGCTAACCAGGCGTTGGAGCGCATCCTTCACTTCTTTCCCCATGAGCGGCACGAGCAGGTGCTGATGGACCTATCGCTGAATCTGCGCGCCGTGGTGGCTCAGCAGCTGCTGCCTACCCAACAGGGTGGCCGCTGCGCGGCGATTGAGATTCTGCTCTCATCGCCACGGGTGGTGGATCTGATCCGAAAAGGGCGTATTGATGAATTAAAGCAGGCCATGGCAGGCTCCCGCGACGCGGGGATGCAAACTTTCGATCAGGCGCTTTACGCGCTTTATCAAGCGGGCCAAGTCAGCCAGCAAGTGGCGCTGGCCCATGCGGATTCCGCCAACGACCTGCGGTTGATGATCAAGCAGGGCGACGCCGCTGCCAGCGGTAAGCCGTTAGATGCGCAGGTGCCGTCTCATCTTGCTCTGCGCGACGGTGACGATTATTGACGGTCGCCGCTAGGGGGCGTAAATGCCGCCCAGTACCCGCGGGCCGGTGGCGCCGGTCACGGAAGACAAGTTGCCGGGTAACCCGTGCAGGCGCTGATGGGCGAGCCAAGCAAAGGCTCCTGCTTCAATCCAATCCTCTGGCCAGCCCAGCGTAGCGGGGGAGAGTAGCGTGACCTTAGGCAGGTGCGCGGCTAACCTTTCCATCAAATAGGCATTGTGAGCACCGCCACCGCCTACCAGTAGCGTGGCGCTGGGTTGGCTTAGCGGCAGTTGGGTCACCCCTTGCGCGACACTCACCGCCGTCAGTTCGACCAGCGTTGCCTGAACATCCCGGGGGACTTCGTCGCCAGTGAGGTGGTCGCTCAACCACGCTAAGTGAAACAGCTCGCGCCCGGTGCTGCGCGGCGGCGGCTGATGAAAAAAGGGTTCTTGCAGCAGGCGGGCGAGCAGCGCTTGGTCGATTTGCCCGCTGGCCGCCCAAGTGCCGTTCTCATCAAATCGCCCGGTGTGATGCTTGGCAAACCAGGCATCAAGCAGCGCGTTCGCCGGGCCGGTATCGAAGCCCACCACGGCGCGCTCTTGTTCTTGAGGAAGCCACGTAAGATTGGCAAAGCCGCCCAGATTCAGCACGAGCTGTTCGCCTTGGCGCTGCCCAAACAGCGCTTGGTGGAACGCGGGCGCTAGAGGCGCTGCTTGGCCGCCAGCGGCCAAGTCCCGGCGGCGAAAGTCGGCCACCACCGTGCATCCCGTCAATTCTGCCAGCAGGCTCGGGTTGTCTAGCTGTAGCGTATACGCCGGACCACCCTGGTGACCTTGCGGCGCGTGCTCAATCGTCTGGCCGTGGCTGCCAATCGCTGTAATCTGAGCCGGGACGAGCCCCTGTTCCGTTAATAGTGCTGTAACGGCCTGGGCCTGGAGGCGGCAAAAGGCATCCTCGGCGGCGGCCAGTTCGGCAAAGTGCGCTGCTGGCGCGTGGCAAAGGTGCAGTAGCTGCGCGTGCAGCGTATCGGGCATGGCAACGGCAGCCGTGGCTAATAGCTTAGGCGGCGCGCCAGGAGTGATAGAGACCAGGGCGGCATCAATACCGTCCAAGCTGGTGCCTGACATGAGCCCGATATAGTAGGCCGTCGGTGTGGAGGAGGCGGTTTTCATCATGCGAGTCATCCAAAACGGGGTGAAGGCTCAACCAAGGCGGTGGAGCGTGATAACATCGCCCACTATTGATTATTTAAACGCCTTTAACGGCACATAGTACATGGAGATCGGCAATGAGTGAGGTGGATCAGGCGTTAGCGCTGCTGTCGCGGGGGACGCATGAAATCCTGGTAGAAGACGAGCTGCGTAAAAAGCTCGCGTCTGGTCGCAAGCTGCGTATTAAAGCAGGGTTCGACCCTACAGCACCTGATTTGCACCTGGGCCACAGCGTACTGCTGACCAAAATGCGCCAGTTCCAAGATCTCGGTCATACCGTCATCTTTTTGATTGGTGACTTCACCGGCCGTATTGGTGACCCGACCGGTAAAAACGTCACCCGTAAGCCGCTGACCGAAGCCGACGTCAAGGCGAATGCAGAAACCTATAAAGAGCAGGTGTTCAAAATCCTCGATCCGGAAAAGACCGAGGTGCGCTTCAACGCTGAATGGTTTGGCGCGTTAACGGCTGCCAAAATGATTGAGCTGGCAGCACAAAGCACCGTGGCTCGCATGCTGGAGCGTGATGACTTCGAGAAGCGCTACAAAGCGAATCAGCCGATTGCGATTCACGAGTTTCTTTACCCGCTAGTGCAGGGCTATGACTCCGTCGCACTAGAAGCCGATATCGAACTGGGCGGCACCGATCAGAAGTTTAACCTGCTCATGGGGCGCGAGATTCAAAAGCACTTCGGCCAGGAGCCCCAGGTGGTCATCACGATGCCCCTGCTAGAAGGTTTGGACGGCGTGCAGAAAATGTCCAAGTCGCTTGGCAACTACGTGGGCGTGGATGAAGCACCGGGCTCCATGTTCAATAAGCTGGTCTCCATGCCCGACAGCTTAATGTGGCGTTACTTCGAACTGCTCTCGCTGAAATCGAACGAAGAGATTGAGGCGTTGAAGCAGAGTGTCGAGCAGGGTGCGAATCCTCGCGATGTGAAAATGGAGCTTGCCCGCGAACTCATCGCCCGCTACCACGGTGATGAAGCCGCCGCGAATGCGCACAAGTCGGCGGGTAACCAGTTGGCCGATGGTGAGTTGCCGGAAGACCTGCCAGAAGTAGACGTCGATTTTGAAGGCAGCGAGCAGGCCCCGGTTGCGACTGTTCTGAATCGCTCAGGCTTAACCAAGAACAGCGCACAAGCCAAAGACATGCTGAAAAATGGCAGTGTCAAAGTGGATGGTGAGGTCGTTGCTCAAGACACCATGCTCGCCACTGGTAAAGTGTATGTGATTCAAGCGGGCAAGAAGCGTTACGCTCGCGTGACCCTGGTGTGAACTTTCTGAAAACTTTTTCACATTAGCTCTTGCCAACCCGGCCGCGAATCCGTAAAGTACGCATCCGCTGCCGGGGACGCCCAGCGTTACCAGCGGTGAATGAGGTTGAAAAACCTCTGGTTTGTCAGGAAGTTAGAG
>NZ_FODB01000046.1:0-7559 GCF_900110265.1 Vreelandella aquamarina
ATCCGTCCTATGTTGGTTGTGATCTGGCGAGATCAATCAACAGGATACGCCACCCTCTCTACTGCCCTCCATACACAAGAACTGAGCTTAACTCGCTGCGCACAGCGCATTGAGTAACCAGCCAGCGGCCGCTACGCCAAGCAGTATGGCCAATGCCAAATTGCCGGGGCGGTCGCCGAACCACATCAATACACCGCCGGCAACCAGCGTTGCACCACCCGCGACGCTGCCGCTCCAGCCCATCAAAGTGCCTCGGCGGCGCTTGGCGATGGTTTTGCCGAGCACGTCCTTGGTAGCAATGGAGGAGAGCCCCCGTGCCAAGGAGAGCATGACCAACGCGGCCAACACCAACAAGCCGCCGATAGCCCCGCTGCCTATCAGGGCCAGTAACGCCAAAGCAATAGCCGCCACCGCCTGCAGCACGGCCCCCGCCACCCACACCCACTTGCGCTGGGGCTTTAGGCGAATAAAGCCAGCCACAAACAGCTGGGGGAGGAGGGCGCCTGCTTCACGAATCGGTACTAATAACCCCACCATCCATACCGGAGCGCCGATAATACCCAGCAGCCAGGGCAGCACTAAGCGGGCGCTCGACAGCTCATCCGCTAACTTATTACCTAACGAAGCGAAAAGGTGCAGAAAAAAGTTGTGCGGCTGCTCTTGGCAGGCATCGTCAGGTATATCGTCGCACATACGGCTATCGTCATCGCCTGTCAGCCACTCGTATAACTGCGTCTGTGAAACTTCCGGTTGAGCCATGTCGGTTCCTTGGCGATTGCTAATTTAAGATGACAGAATGCCTACTTAGGATGCCACACTGTATTTTAAAACCTGTATTTAAAAAGCCCTGTGTTCCAAAAGCCTGTGCTTTAAAAACCTGCGTTTCAAAGGAACGGATAGATAAGGACTCAAAAAGATGACCCGCATTCACATTCGCTACTGTACCCAATGCCAGTGGCTGTTGCGTAGCGCCTGGTATGCCCAAGAACTTCTCTCCACGTTTGGCGAGCAGCTAACAGAGGTCGCGCTCTCCCCCTCCCACGGCGGTACGTTTGAGATCTGGTGTGGCGACACGCTGCTATGGGAGCGCAAGCGCGATGGTGGCTTTCCCGACATCAAAACACTCAAGCAGCAAGTGCGTGACCAGATCGACCCTGCGCGCGACCTGGGGCATATCGACCGATGACCCAAGACCAACAGGCGATGCTGTATGGATTGGGCGCCGTGGCGCTGTGGTCGACCGTTGCCACCGCCTTCAAGGTAGCCCTTGCATGGATGAGCCCCCTGGAGCTGATGTGGATAGCGGCGCTAGTTTCCTGGCTGTTGATGGGCGCACTGGTCTTCAAACAGGGCAAGATGGCGCTAGCGCTGCGCCAAGGCTGGCGAACAGCGCTCTGGGCCGGGCTAATGAACCCCGTGGCTTATTACTTAGTGCTATTTGCCGCCTATAACCGGCTGCCGGGCCAAGAGGCCATGGCGCTGAACTACACCTGGGCGCTTGCCATGGCGTTTCTGGCAGTGCCGCTGCTGGGGCACCGCTTAACTCGTCTGGATGTGGCGGCGGGGCTGGTGGCCTATAGCGGCGTTTGGGTAATTGCTACGCGAGGCAATGTCTTCAATGTGGCGTTTGAAGACCCTTTGGGCGTGCTGCTGGCGCTCTCATCAACCCTATTGTGGGCACTTTACTGGCTGCTCAACGCGCGGGATCAACGACAACCCCTGGTAGGCCAGTGGCAAAATTTTAGCGTTGGGTTACCGGTGCTAACCATGTTGTTACTGCTTGGCCCCGGCGTGCAATGGCATGGCTGGCCCGCGCTAGGCGCAGGCGTTTATGTCGGCCTGTTTGAAATGGGCGTAGCCTTTGTACTTTGGCAACTGGCCGTACAAAAAGTGTCCCGCACGGCTAAAGTCTCTAACCTGATCTTCCTATCCCCGCCGGTATCGCTGCTGCTGCTCTACTTGGTGGTGGGGGAGCCAATGCTGCCTTCCACGCTGGTGGGGCTAGTGCTTATTTTATGCGGGCTTGGAATACAGCAACTGCCAGGTAAACGAGAAAAGCGCGCAGCCTAAAGATGGGTTAAATCGTCAACCTACGACCTCTTTGTGTAATAACGCCATGCTATTAGGTATTAATAATGTATGTGGACCGCAGGAAGCCACCGTGCCCAACGCCAACCGCCGCAAGCTGCCTATTGGCATCCAAACGTTTTCAGATATTCGGGAAGGAAATTATTACGGCAGAGCGCTTGGTCAGGTCAAACACAAAGGCAATGTTTTATGCTGCTGGTTCTTCTTGGTGTGGTTTTGCCGTCAAGTCCATACCCAGTGCACGCATGACGGCCAACATCGTCTTCAGCGTTGGGTTGCCTTGCTCGCTGAACGAACGATAGAGCTGCTCACGGGAGAGGCCGGTTTCGCGAGCAAGCTCTGTCATTCCTTTAGCGCGCGCTACGATACCCATCGCTTTAGCAACATAAGTGGCATCTCCGGTTTCCAGCGCATCAGCGAGAAAGAGCGCGATGGCTTCATCGTTCTCTAAGGCTGCTGCTGGGTCATAGTCGTAAATCTTATCGCTCATGATTCCTCCCATTCTGCTGCCAGACGCTGCGCTGTATCGATATCGTTTTGCTGAGTGCTTTTATCGCCACCACACAACAGGATGACAAGCTCATTACCGCGTTGTTTAAAATAGACACGATATCCTGGGCCATGATGAATACGCAGTTCACTGATGCCTTGACCAACGGGTTTTACATCGCCAGTCAATCCGTTGGCCAGCCTGAAAATACGGGCGGCAATCAGTGCTTTGGCGCGCGAATCGCGGAGCTTACGTTCCCACCGTCGGTAAGTGTCGGTTTGTTTAATAGCGAGCATAAAGATATTGTAGTTCTTAGACTACATGCGTGCAAGGCATGAAAAAATGGAGTTGCCCAGCGAGTCAGTGCCGTGCGCAAAGTATACTACTGAGAAGAAGCCTGATACGTCTCTTCCAGCATGGGTTCAAGCTCAGGCCACACGTTTTCTAGGATAATTGGCTGGGCCTCGGCAGTGGGGTGGATACCATCGCTCTGCATCAGCTGTTTATTAAGCGCGATATCTTCCAGCAAGAAGGGCACCAGCGGAATATCGTACTCATCCGCGAGCGAATGAAAGACACTGGTAAATGCATCGCGATAGGCTTGACCGTAATTAGGCGGAATATCGATACCTAACAGCAGCACCTCTGCGCCTGCTTGCTGGCTTTGTTCAATCATCGTGGCCAGATTGGTGCGCATTTGGGCCGGTGGTAAACCGCGCAGGCCATCGTTGCCGCCCAGTTCTAACAGAACGATATCCGGCTCACGCTGTCCGATGATATCGGCAAATCGCTGGGCACCGCCTGAGGTGGTCTCGCCGCTAATGCTGGCATTCACCACCTGCGCTTCACCGTCAAGGCGCTCTGCCAGCAGCGTGACCCAGCCCTGCTCCTGCTCAATACCGTACGCCGCGCTCAAGCTGTCGCCCATCACGAGGAGCGTTGGTAGGTGCTCTTCAGACGTGTTGGCGTATAAAGGGGCAGCACCCAAAAATATGATCAGCATGACGGCGCTAGACACACCACGCCGGGTGGCCGTTTGCCCCCGCTGAAAGGCCAGTGTCTGACGAAACAGTTTTTGAATTGCTTGTTTTTGAATTGCTAAAGGGAATCCACGTTTCATGCCTCACTCCTCTGACCCAATGTCCAATACCACGACCCAAGATGCGGCTTCGCCCAACACCGACCCATCGGCGGCCCAGAAGGTTCCCCATGAAGCGGTGAGCCAGCCAGTGCTGCACGCGGAAAAGCTGGCCAAACGAGTGACCAGCGGTGAACGCACGCTAACCATCTTACACGACCTGTCGTTAAGCGTAGCGGCGGGGGAGAGCGTGGCTATTTTGGGTAAAAGCGGGGCGGGTAAATCGACGCTGCTAGGCCTGTTGGCCGGGTTGGATACGCCCAGCGACGGTGAGTTGACGCTTTTCGGCCACGCGCTGAGCCGCCTGGATGAGGATGGCCGCGCCGCACTGCGGGCAGGGCGAGTGGGGTTCGTGTTCCAAAACTTTCAGCTGTTGCCGACCCTCAGCGCGCTGGAAAACGTGCTGCTGCCGCTAGAGCTCTCGCCTCGGGCCGGAGAAACCCGTACGGCCCAGCAGTGGTTGGAACGTGTAGGGCTTGGCGAGCGCACGTCCCACCAGCCCAAACAGCTCTCTGGCGGCGAGCAGCAGCGGGTCGCCATTGCGCGTGCCTTCGTGACCGACCCTGAGCTGGTGTTTGCCGACGAGCCGACAGGCAACCTGGACCCGGATACCGGCGCGCAGATCATCGACCTGCTTTTCACGTTGAATAAAGAAGCGGGCACGACGCTGATTCTCGTCACCCACGACCACGCCTTAGCGCGCCGCTGCGACCGCTGCCTGCGTCTGACCAACGGCCAGCTCGTCCCGTTCGAGCCAGCCCCAGCCAACAGCGGGGAAGGCGATGAGTGATATCAACTGGCGTTTGGCCGCTCGGAGCTTAAAGCGCGACCTGCGTGCGGCGGATGTACAGGCGCTGTTTGTGGCGCTGGTTCTGGCGGTGGCCGCGTCCACCATGATTGCCTTCTTTCTTGATCGCTTGGAGCGCGGCCTTGAGCGCCAAGCCGGGCAGATGCTGGGGGGCGATTTAGTGCTCGAACAGCGCGACCCTTTCCCTGAAGAGCTGCGCAATACGCTAGAGCAGGCGGGCTTTACGCTGAGCGACCAAGTGGATCTGGTCTCCATGATCAGCCAGGGGGAGCGCTTCCAGCCCGCCAGCCTCAAAGCGGTGGATGACGTGTACCCGCATTACGGTGTTTCTCACGTAGATAGGGGCAGCGGCGTCGAGCAAATCGCCTCTGGCCCACCTGCAGGCGAAGCCTGGGCAGACCCACGGCTAGCAGAGCTGATCGAGATAGAGATTGGCGACCGCGTGCAGGTGGGGCAAATGGAACTAACCATTAGCGGAATTATCGAACGCGAAGCGGACCAATCCGCCGGTTTTGGTAACTTCAACCCGCGCTTGATGCTCAATACCGCTGACCTTGAAGCCACTGGCCTGGTGCAGCCAGGGTCGCGTATTGAGTTTGAACTGCTCGCCGCCGGGCCGCCCGCTGCGTTAGATCAGGTGCAAGGCTTGTTGGCACAGCTACGGCGCGACGGCGTAGAGGTGCGTGATGTGCGGGTAGACCGCCCGCAGTTGGGTAATGCCCTGCAACGTGCGGAAAGCTACTTAGGCCTTGCCGGATTAGCAGCGGTGCTGTTGGCCGGGGTGGCGGTTGCTATGTCGACCCGCCGCTACGTAGAGCGTCACCTGGATACCGCCGCGCTGCTGCGCTGCTTTGGTGCCAGCCAGTATCAGCTTGTGACGATTTTCAGCCTGCAACTGATTGGGCTGGCATTAATGGCCTCCCTTATTGGCGCGCTGCTGGGCTTGGTCGGCCAAGCCGTACTGCTGTGGCTATTGACCAGCTTTCTGCCCATGACGCTGCCACCCCCTGGCATTATGCCGCTATGGCTCGGTATCTTCACCGCGCTGGCGGTGCTGGTAGGGTTTGCAGGCCCAACGCTGCTGCGTATCAAGCAGGTAAGCGCGCTTAAAGTCCTGCGGCGAGAGCTGGACCCGTTACCGCCCGCCGCTTGGCTGGTGGTGGGGGTGGCTAGCATCGTGTTTGGTGGCCTGCTGTGGCTCTATTCAGGCAGCTTCCCTCTGGCCTTGGCGCTTCTGGTGGGGGGCTCGGCTTTATTGGCGCTGCTGTGGGGCGTGAGTTCTTTATTGCTGAAAGGTTTGCTTCGCGCTGTGCAGCGCCTTAAGGGCGGCGGCGAGTGGGTTCAGGCATTTCGCTTGGGCGGGCGTCAACTGGCCCGCCGCAAGCAGGCGGGGCTTGGCCAACTGCTGGCATTTTCGGTCACGTTTTTTGCCATGGCGATGATCGTCCAGGTGCGTGGGGATCTGCTCACTACTTGGCAAGATCAACTACCAGAAGACACCCCCAACTACTTTGCCATCAACATTCAGCCCGGCGAGCGGGATGCGTTCGAGCAAGTGGTGGCGCCTCGGGTCGATGCCCAAAGCACCCTTTACCCCATGGTGCGTGGGCGTATTACCGAGATTAACGGACAAGCGCCCAGAGATGCGGTGCCCGCCGATGCCCGAGGCGACAACTCGCTGCGCCGTGAACTTAACCTGACGTGGCAATCCGAGCTACCCGAAGGCAACCAAGTGGTGGCAGGGCAGTGGTTTACCCCCGCCAGTGAGCCAGAAGGCTGGATGAGCGAAGTGGACGCGACGCCTTCTAGCAACTCAGAAACTGTTCCCATTTCGGTGGAGGATGGTTTGGCTGAGCGTCTTGGTTTGGGCTTAGGGGACGAAATCACATTCGCCGTAGGCAGCGACAGCATCAAAACGCGCATCGAAAGCCTGCGTAGCCTGAACTGGGACAGCTTTAACCCGAACTTCTTCGTGATCTTCCCGCCCGGCGTGCTGGAATCGTTCGGCCATAGCTTCATCACCGCTTTCCATCTGCCAGACGAAGAGCAGGGCTTGGTGCGCGAGCTGGTTAGCGACTTCCCCGGCGTCTCGCTGCTCAACGTAGATGCCATCCTAGGGCAGGTGCGCGATGTATTGACCCAAGTGACTCGCGCGGTAGAGCTTGTGCTAATTCTGGTGTTGTTGGCGGGGGTGAGTGTGCTCTACGCCGCGCTCACCGCCAGCCGCCCGGTACGCGCCCACGAGAGCGGCCTGCTGCGGGTGTTTGGTGCAGGCAACCGAATGATCTCCCGCGTGCAAGGGGCTGAATACGCGCTGCTCGGATTCGCCAGCGGCCTGCTAGGGGCGGTCCTGGCGGAACTGGCTACTGCCGCGCTCTACCTCTACTGGCTCGATTTAACCCCACGCCTGCACCTCGGCCTATGGCTCACGCTCCCCATTGGCGGCGCGCTGCTGATAGGCATCATCGGCCACGCGCTCTCCTACAGCCTGCGACGCCAAGCCCCCGCCGCCAGCTTAGGGCTGCTAGGTGAAGCTTAATCTACAGCCTTGACATCCTCCCCACCCTCAGCTTGCGCTGCCGTCTAGCGACGGAAAGGAAGGGGATTCCCAGGTTGTTACCTTCCTGGTTTCTGCTTCCAAGACGATTGCCCGAGGGAATGGCTTGGTTATCGCCGTAAAAGTCCCACAGTGGGATTTTTACGGTGGCGAACCAACTCATATCCCCCAGGTCTCACATTGTCTCCACAGACGTAACTTTCCGAGTGCCCCTCGGTAGGTCGTGTCGACGTGAGTAGTATAGCACTGTACAAATCATCAGCAAGGGCATCCTGCGGATGCCGCGCTATCCATCCGCTCACTAAAAGTAAGCGGTTTTTCGCGCTGATTGATAAAAACTCCCTCCTACAGCAGTTTATCGGGGCATTGCCGAAGGCAGGTGTAGGAGGGCACCTGATTAGGCGATGAAGACACGATTGTGGGAGGCCAATTTATTGGGCGACGGCGGCGCCAGCCGCCCTTAGCCTGCCGAGGCACC
>NZ_FODB01000046.1:8054-34555 GCF_900110265.1 Vreelandella aquamarina
GGAGGCCAATTTATTGGGCGACGGCGGCGCCAGCCGCCCTTAGCCTGCCGAGGCACCAGTGCCCTCATCATCGCGAGCTAAAGCTCCCTCCTACAGCTGGCCTTATCGATCAAGTAATGTGCCCCCCTGTGGGAGGCCAATTTGTTGGGCGACGGGCACGCATGGTTGTCCATTTGGTCAGAACTTTACCCGGCTGGCAACATGAAACATGCTCATGCACCACCTGACGCGGATGCGATGAAAGTCGCGTCAGGCTGCGGTATGATAGCCGCCTCGCTTCTCCATGATGATCCTTTCTAACGAGGTTCCCGCCGATGTTCAGCCGCGATATGACAATTGCCGGATTCGATGATGCGCTATTTGATGCCATGCAAAAAGAAGTGGCACGCCAAGAAGCCCACATCGAATTGATTGCTTCTGAAAACTACGCCAGCCCCCGCGTACTAGAAGCGCAAGGCAGCCAGCTGACCAACAAATACGCCGAAGGCTACCCAGGCAAGCGCTACTACGGCGGCTGTGAATTTGTCGATATCGCTGAAAACTTGGCCATCGACTACGCCAAGCAGCTGTTCGGCGCGACCTATGTCAACGTGCAGCCGCACTCTGGCTCACAAGCCAACAGCGCTGTTTTCCAAGCGCTGGTCACACCGGGCGACACCATCCTCGGTATGAGCCTAGACGCGGGCGGCCACCTGACTCACGGTGCCAGGCCCAACTTCTCCGGCAAGCACTACAACGCCATTCAGTACGGCCTGAACGAGCAAGGCCTGATCGACTACGACCAAGTCGCTTCCCTGGCCCGTGAACACAAGCCGAAAATGATCATCGCCGGTTTCTCTGCCTACTCTCAGATTGTCGACTGGGCAAAATTCCGTGAAATCGCTGACGAAGTCGGTGCTTACTTACTGGTGGATATGGCGCACGTTTCTGGCTTGGTCGCTGCTGGCGTTTACCCCAGCCCGCTGCCCCACGCCCATGTGGTCACGTCCACGACGCACAAAACTCTGCGCGGCCCGCGTAGCGGCGTGATTCTCTCAGCCGAGAACAATCCGGACATCGAGAAGAAGCTGCAGTCGGCAGTATTCCCCGGTGGCCAGGGCGGCCCGCTGATGCACGTCATCGCCGCCAAAGCGATCTGCTTCAAAGAAGCCATGGAGCCCGAGTTCAAAACCTACCAGCAACAGGTGGTTAAGAACGCTCAAGCCATGGCGAAGGTATTCATGGATCGCGGTTACGACATCGTGTCCGGCGGTACGGAAGACCACCTGTTCCTGCTCTCGCTGATCAAGCAGGGCGTGACCGGTAAAGATGCGGATGCCGCCCTTGGCCGTGCCCACATCACCGTTAATAAAAATGCCGTACCGAACGACCCGCAAAGCCCGTTCGTTACCTCTGGCCTGCGTATCGGCACCCCAGCCGTGACCACGCGCGGCTTCGGTGAAGAGGAGTGTACGCAGCTGGCAGGCTGGATTTGTGACATCCTTGACGTACTGGCCAAAGGCGAAGACACCAGCAGCGTTGAAGCCCAAGTGCTCGATAAAGTCGCTGAAGTTTGTGGCCGCTTCCCGGTTTACAAATAAGCTGATTGTCAGTAAGTTCGTGTTAAGGCTCTCTCGCAGTCTCTCCTAGGCTACGGAAAGCCCAAAAAACCGGGCACCCTCAAACAGGGTGCCCGTTTTTTGTTGGCTGACTTAAAGCGGAAGGGTGGCTAGCGCCCGCAAACACTTTTGCACCAATGAAGAGGCTTTGGTCTGTTCATCAGATTCACAGTAACAGCGCAGCTCAGGGGCATTACCCGAAGGGCGAAGGTGAACGATATCCCCATTATCCAGCGTAGCGCGAAGGCCATCGGTGGTATCAATATGGGCCACTGATGCCTCTAACCCTAGGGTTTGCACTAAGGTAGCTGGGGAGGCTTCCCACTCAGCCAAAAGCTCACGGCTTTTCTCGGTGGGGAACTCCTTTAAGCGATCGCTCGCCGTATAACGGGCAGGCAATTCAGCAAATGGCTGAGAGAGCGGAACCGCTTTTTCAGCTGCTATTACCATTAGCGTGAGTGCAGGCAGCAGGGCGTCGCGGGTGGGAAGTGCTACGAGCTGCCGATTGTCCTCCTCCAGCGTGCTGCCGAGCAAGAAGCCACCGTTCGCCTCAAAACCTGCCACGCGGTTAAAGTCTGCTGAAAGCGCTGTCATGCCCGCCAATACATAAGGGGAGCCAATGCGCGTTCGAGCGACCTTTTCAAAAGTACCGCACTGCTCAATGACAGTATTACAACTTACCGGCACTACCAGTGCCTCAATATTCAATGCGCTAGCGCATAACAGCCCCACGATATCGCCACGCTGCCAAGTGCCCGTTTCATCGCCCACTAATGGCCTATCGCCATCGCCATCGGTGGAGAGTAGGGCATGTAAATGATGCTGTTTTGCCCAAGCGCGCCCTTTGGCTTGATCTTCTTCACTGACCGCTTCGGTATCAACCGGTACAAAGGCGTCGCTGCGGCCTAGCGTTATCACTTCCGCCCCCAGCGTTTCCAAAATATGCGCGTTTAGATCACGGCCCGCTGCGGAATGCTGGTAAAGGCCAACCCGCCAGCCTGTTAGCGGCTCACCTGGGAACCAAGTGGCAAAGCGCTCCGCATAGGCTTGGTTAGCGGCATCCGATACCTCATTGCGCTCAACGGCCGCGAGTGAAGGCATAGCAGCATCGGCCTGTAAAATAGCCGCTTCATCCTCTTTGCTAATCTCACCATCCGGGCGGTAAAACTTAATTCCGTTACGGTCGAAGGGAATATGGCTGCCGGTAATCATAATGCACGGAACGCCATCAGCCATGGCCTTAAGCGCCAGGGCGGGCGTAGGCAGCACGCCATAATCATCCACTGCCAATCCCATCGCCTTAGCAGCGCTGGTACAAGCGGCCGCCATACCAGGGCTGCTCGGGCGGCGGTCCAACCCCAAGGCAATGCGCTCAAATGTAAATGAACGCTTCATAGCGGAAATGAACGCCACGGTAAATGCCGCGCATACCTCATCTGAAAACTGCTCTACCAGACCGCGTGCACCGCTGGTGCCAAAGGCGATGCCGCTGTCCTCAATAACCGCGGTAGTGGAACGCACTGAGCTCAACGTATTTCTCCTGGAAAAAATGCCTGACGCGAGTTTAACACTCCAGGCAAGAAGCGCTATGTGCCGCTTTGGCGTTGATCAAGGTGAGAAGCGAATTAAGGAAACGCTGCACCAATCCCGCCACAGGTGTCTGGCAGTTCGCTGGTCAGAAAGCGACCGCTGATGCAGTGAAAGTGCCATTATGAGCGTTTCAGCCGCTTAGAGACGAATTGATCAGCGGTTCCTTAAAAGGCTGTCTTAAATCGTGCCCCTACCCCTGGTAGGGGCGCTTCTGTTATGCTGCGTCGACATTTTTCTGCGCTTGACGCCTCTTCGATTGAACGGTGAACCTTCCATGGCAAAGCAACAGGAAGCAACGGATCTGCAGCGTGCACTAAAGGCCTGCAAAGGTTCGTTTATGTCAGTAGGCTTTTTCAGCATGTTTGTGAACCTACTGATGCTCGTTCCTCCCATGTACATGCTCCAGGTCTATGATCGTGTTATCTCAACACAGAGTGTCGACACGCTACTTATGTTGACCTTAGTTGTGGTCTTTTTATTCATGGTTATGGGGGGGCTAGAGCTGGTTCGGTCTCGCATCCTAGTAAGGGTAGGTAACCGGCTAGACACCAGCATTAACGAGCGCCTCTACAGCGCTATGTTTCGTCGCAGTTTGGTCGCTCAAGGCGGCTCAAGCGCACAACCCTTAAGCGACTTAACCAGTCTGCGCCAATTTCTAACGGGTAATAGCCTATTTGCCTTTTTTGATGCCCCTTGGGTGCCGATTTATATTGGCGTTATGTTCCTATTTCACCCTTGGCTTGGCATTTTTGCTATTGGCGCAGGCATTATTTTGATCGCGTTAGCAATTGCTAATGAGAAAGCTACAAAAGGCTTAATGGCTGAAGCGAATAGCGAGCATATTCAAGCGCAAAACCTAGCGAACTCAAATCTTCGTAACGCGGAAGTATTACATGCCATGGGTATGCTGCCCGGCATTATGGGACGCTGGTCAGCGCGACATCATGAGTTTTTATCCAAACAGTCGCAGGCAAGCGATCGGGCTGGTGCGCTTACCAACACCTCAAAGGTGTTAAGAATGCTCTTCCAGTCGTTAATTTTAGGCTTAGGTGCACTCTTAGTATTACGCGGTGAAATGTCTCCAGGGATGATGATTGCAGGCTCAATCCTAATGGGCCGGGCACTTGCGCCGGTTGATCAAATGATTGGCGGTTGGAAAGGCTTTGTTAGTGCGCGTGGGGCCTATGGCCGCTTAAACGAGCTGCTAGAGCAGATCCCTGAGGAGCAGCGTAAGATGTCGCTACCTGTCCCGCAGGGTATCGTTGCGCTGGAAGGCGTGGCAGCAGCACCCCCCGGCTCCCGCATGGCCACTATCCGAGGTATCAACTTCTCTGTCCCCAAAGGCGAGCACATCGGCATTATTGGCCCAAGTGCGGCAGGTAAATCGACACTAGCCCGCGTGCTGTTGGGCATTTGGCCCTCTCAAGTAGGTGATGTGCGGCTAGATGGCGGTGTCATCACCCAGTATAACCGCGATGAAATCGGCCCTTACATTGGTTACTTGCCGCAAGATATCGAACTGTTCGACGGCACCGTTAGTGAAAATATTGCCCGCTTTGGCGAGATAGATCCCCAAAAGGTGGTCGATGCTGCTAAAAAAGCCGGGGTTCATGAAATGATCCTTGAGCTGCCCAACGGTTACGACACTGTTATCTCAGCCTCCAGTGGTGCGCTATCTGGCGGTCAACGTCAGCGGGTAGGTCTTGCCCGTGCACTATATGGCAACCCGGTGCTCGTCGTGTTGGATGAGCCCAATGCGAACCTAGATGACGTAGGAGAACGCGCGCTTGCAGATGCCATCGCTCAGCTGAAAAAAGACGAGACAACACTGTTTGTCATCAGCCATCGTACCAGTGTGCTAAAAAATATGGATAAGCTATTGGTTATGAAAGAAGGCCAGGTCAGCATGTTCGGCCCCCGTGACCAAGTACTTGCACAGTTTGCCAAGAAACCACGCCAACAAGTCGGCCAGCAGAGCACTGCAAGGCTTTCAGCCATCTCCGGCGGCCGTGGTAGCGAGGAGTCCTAACATGAGCGACGAAAAGCGTAATCTCACCTCGTCGTCAGAAATAGACGTTACGCCGAAAGGCCCCGTCACCATCGACGGCGAATCACAAGAAAAGCTGCCTACCAATGATAAAGGGTATCGCAAGCTCGGCTACGCCATTTTATTGTTCGCATTAGGTGGGTTTGCTCTCTGGTCAGTAACCGCATCACTAGCGGTTGCGGTGGTGGCACCTGGTAGCGTTTCTATCGAATCCTTCAAGCGTACCGTACAGCACCTTGAAGGCGGCATTGTGCGCGAACTGCTGGTTGAGGACGGCGATAAAGTGGAAGCAGGTGACCCGCTGGTGATTTTGAGCGATACGCAATCCCGCTCGCAGCTTGAAATTGCCCGCTCGCAATACCTGATTAACCGCGCCATGGAAGTCCGTCTGCTAGCCGAACAGGAAGGGGCGGATATGATGGTGATTCCTGAAGATATTAAAGACGCCGATAACCCCCGCGTACAGCAGGTGATTGCCGTACAGCAAAGCTTGTTCACGGCGCGCCGCCAATCGCTGATCAGCACACTGGAATCTCTGGATGAACAGATCATCCAGATGCAGCAACAAATCGACGGGCTAGAGCAGCGCATTTCGGTGAATACCCAGCGCATCTCCTCGCTACGCTCGGAAGCTGAAGACTTTCGCTCGCTTTATCGTGAAGGGCTTGGCGATAACCAACGCCTGCGTGAGCTAGAGCGCCAGGTACTGCAATACGAAGGTGACAACGCTGAGTTTCGTGCCAACATTGCCCAACTGCGTTCGCAAATCAGCGAAAACCGTATGCAGCGGGAAATCCAGCAGCAAGAGTTCCAAAAAGAAGTGGGTGAACAGCTGCGTGATGCGCAGGCACAAATTGCAGAAGCAGAAGAGCAAATTATCTCTCTTTCTGATCAAGTAAACCGCACTGTGATTACAGCACCCGTTTCAGGTACGGTTGTTGGTCGGCAGGTACACACGGTAGGCGCCGTCATACGTGCAGGTGACACAATTATGGATGTTGTGCCTTCTAATGATGGGTTTGTGGTTGAAGCGCGTATACCCACGCGTGATATCGATAATATCTACATTGGGCAATTTGCTGAAATCCGCTTCAGCGCTTTTAACCAGCGTTTAACCGATGTGATTGATGGCGAGGTCATTCATGTTAGTGCCGACAGCTTCGAAGACGAAGCCACCGGTGAAAACTATTATCGTGCCCGTGTGCGTGTGACCGAGGATGGCCAAGCAGATATGACCGAACAGATGCAGCTTCTTTCAGGTATGCCTGCTGAGGTGATGCTACGTACCGGTGAGCGTACCTTCGCCAGTTATATTGCCAAACCCATTTCAGACATGCTTTCACGTGCCATACGAGAGGATTAATGACTAGGATGCTGCATAAAACCGTCAAAATAGCGCCCATAGCGCTAGCTATTATGCTCGCTAGTCATCCGCTGTGCGCCCAGCAAGACGTGCCCGCAGACGCTTCTGCAATGGCCGAGCTAACTGCGCTAGAGCAGCCTGCCACGGCTGCGAGTGAGTTGCCCTCCTTGCCAGAACTGTTTGCGCGGGCACTAGAGCATGATGCTGAGCTATCTAGTCAGCGCTTTGAGTATGAGGCTACGCAGGAAGAAATTGCTATGGCACGTTCGCAGTTGCTCCCCCAGGTGACTGCTTCTGGAACATACCTATGGCAAGACTCTACGAATATTCAAACGTCGCCAGATGATTTTGGCCTGGACCAAGAAGCAACGCGTCCCGGTGAAATAAACGAAACTGTGTGGCAGGTGCAGTTGCAACAGCCCTTGTTTAGCCTAGAGCGTTGGCGTGGTGTTGATGTTGCTAATGCTCAGGTAAGTGCTGCTGAATTGCAGCTGGCGCTAGTAGAGCGCGACTTAGCGCTGCAAGTAAGCGAAGCCTACATACAAGCGTATCTCTCCTCCCAGCGTTTGGGATTGTTGGAATCCCAGCAGGAGTCGTTAGAGCTGCAGGTGCGCCAAGCACAGCGTGCCTATGATTTAGGCGTAGGCGACCGCATTAACCTGCTGGAAGCTCAATCACGGTTAGACCAAGCGATTTCAGATGCAGTGCTCGCTGAAAACGAGCTAGATAACGCAATTAGTACACTTGAAAGGCTCACGGGCACACTTCCAACGTTTCGTGGCTTAGCCGTTGGCGAGCTATCTAACGTAAGCTTACAAAGCGAGTGGGGTAGCCAGGACGACTGGATCTCACGCACTGGGAAAAACTTGGATGTGCTGCTCGCCCGCCAAGATCAGCGGGTTACCGAAGCCGACACCAGTACGCGCCGTGCAGGGTACTATCCCGAATTAAACCTCAATTTAAGTTATTCAGACCGTCAAAGTGATGACCCATTACGTGAAAGTGAAGATTACCGTGCTAGCGTAGAAATGAGCATGCCTATTTATCGGGGTGGCTACACCTCCTCTAACGTAAGGCAGGGTGAGCGGCGTATAGATGCCACCCAGGCCGCTTTTGATAACCAGCTCAACTTAGCGGTTCAAGAAGTACGCCAACGGCTACGCTCGCTTAATGGCCACGTTCGCCGTGTAGAAGCGCTTGAGCAAGCCATTGCGTCCAGCGAACTGTTTTTAGAAGCCGCAGAGCGGGGAGAACAGTTAGGACTGCGTGATTTGGTCGATGTGCTGGATGCCCGGGCAAGCCTGTTCGATCAGCGCATTCAATATGTTGATACCATCGGTGAATATGCACTCGATACGTTGGCCCTCCAGTCAGCTGTGGGTGGTTTAGGCAGCGATGATCTGGTGAATATCATGACCTTACTCGCTTCCACGACGGATTTAGCCGCCACTACGACTACCTCAGGAATGTGAGCCAGCATGGCAGCGTCAAAGGGATATCAAAGTAACGATTGGCTCAGGCGCGCCATGCGCTGTTTTGATGCTGCTATTGCCATGGTAGCGGCGTTGTTAACCCTCTGGGCAATTCCCGTTGAACTGATAGATGTCGATGACTACTTTTTCCTTATTGTCATTGGCTGCTTACTGCTACCAGCGGTAGGCGAGATGCTAGGGCTTTATCAGCCGTGGCGCGGGCGAAGTCTTTACACCATGTTAGGGGTGTACTTTCTGAGCTGGCTGGCCACCATTGGGCTGATCAGTTTGTTGCTGGTTGCCACGCAAACGACCCACAGCTTTTCACGTTTGTGGATGGGGCTAGCCGCGTTAGCCGTTCTATTTTCCGGAAGTTTGTTGCGGACTTCGCTATACGCTTATCTGCGCCACGTGCGTGCGTTGGGGCGTAATTTGAAGCGCGTGCTGTTAATAGGAAAGCCGGAAAATATCGCCTTGCTTGAACAGCGTATTGCCGATTTACCGCATACTGGCTACTTGATCGTAGGGCACCATATTGACCCTGCGGATGAAGATTTTTTGAAGCATATCGCTGAGTTTGCAAAAGCGAATACTTTTCAGCGGGGGTTTGATGAAATCTGGCTGGGCTATCCTCTTGTGGAGGGCGGCCGTGTACGTAAGTTAATGAGTTTGCTGGCAGGTATTCCCATCACGGTTCGCTTTTTCCCCGATTTGCCCGATGTTCGTTTGCTGAACCATCGGATTACTCAAGTAGCGGGTCTATATTCGCTAGAGCTAAATCATACGCCCCTCAATGGCCCAAAACGTTTACTCAAAGCATTAGAAGACCGCGTGCTTGGATTGCTGCTATTGATTATTTTCATGCCCGTTATCGTGATAGTCGCAATAGTCATACGTTGGGAAATGGGAGCTCCTGTACTATTCAAGCAAGAGCGTCACGGCCTAGACGGTAAGTGTTTTAAAATCTATAAATTTCGGACGATGAAGCTTCATGCTGAAAGTCATACGAAGCAAGCTAGCCATGAAGACCAGCGCATTACGCGGCTAGGTCGTTTTCTGCGCCGCACCAGTTTAGATGAGCTTCCGCAGCTTTATAACGTCTTGCAAGGGCGAATGTCGTTAGTGGGGCCACGTCCGCACGCGATGGATCATAATGATCACTACAAAGACCATATTGAAATCTACATGCAGCGTCATCGGGTAAAGCCTGGCATGACGGGATGGGCGCAAGTGAATGGCTTAAGAGGTATCACCGAAGACGTAAAATTGATGCAAAGGCGTGTCGAGTACGACCTCTACTATATCGAAAATTGGTCACTGGGTTTTGATTTAAAAATTTTGGTTATGACTATCACACGTGGCTTTATCAATACGCAGCCTTAGAGTGGTCACGCTACTCAGGATCGCTAGATAAAGGCAGTGAATAAAGCTTCAAGGAGGAAATATGATTTTTCCGGTAATTTTATCCGGTGGTTCTGGTTCCCGCTTATGGCCGGTTTCTCGTGAGCACTACCCAAAACAGTTTCTAAATTTACATAAAGATGACCGCAGCCTGCTACAAGAAGCGGCGCAGCGTCTTGTAAATGTTAATGATGCTGGCACACCCATTGTTGTATGTAACGAAGAGCACCGCTTTCTGGTGGCTGAGCAGATGCATCAAATTGGTCTGGAAAACACCCAGATTATTTTAGAACCCTGTGGGCGCAACACCGCACCGGCTCTTGCCTTGGCGGCGCTAGCTGCGCATAGCGTTAGCCTAGAAGCCGAGCTGCTGGTTATGCCAGCGGATCATGTCATCAAAGATGAAGTAGCCTTTGCGCAAGCGGTTGCAAAAGGTAGTGAGCTTACGCGCAATGACAAGCTGGTAACGTTTGGCATTACCCCTCACACGCCCAATACTGGCTATGGTTATATTAAGCGTGGAGAGGCGCAAGGGGCGGGTTACAACGTGGACGCGTTTGTAGAAAAACCCGACCAAGCACGTGCTGAAAGCTATTTGGCTAGCGGTGACTACCTGTGGAATAGCGGTATTTTTCTGTTCAAGGCAGGTGCTTACCTAGACGCGCTGCGCCAGCATGCTCCAGACATCCTAGAGGTTTGCGAGCGCGCCTACGCCCAGCGTAGTGAAGATCTCTATTTCCTACGGGTTGACCAAGCAACTTTCTCTGAGTGCCGTAGTGAATCCATCGACTACGCCGTGATGGAACACACAAAAGACGCTGCCGTTGTTCCCATGGATCCAGGCTGGAGCGATATTGGCGCATGGGATGCGCTGCATGAGCTAAAAGCTTCAGGCGACAAGCAGAACGGCAATGCCGTTCACGGTGACGTGATGCTCCACAATACCCGTAACAGTCTGGTGCATAGTGAATCGAGGTTGGTGGCTGCGGTTGGTGTCAATAACTTAGTGATTGTTGAGACCGATGATGCAGTGCTGGTCGCTGACCGGCACCAGGCTCAAGACACTAAATTGATCGTTAACGCGCTCAAAGCGGCGGGCCGTAAAGAGTCACAGTCTCATCAGCGTGTCTATCGCCCCTGGGGCAATTATCACACCATGGTGCTAACCGACAGCTTCCAAGTGAAGGAGATTGTCGTTAACCCTGGTGCCAAGCTTTCATTACAAATGCATCACCACCGTGCAGAGCATTGGGTGGTGGTTCAGGGCACCGCTAGGGTTACCCAGGGGGAAGGGCATGGCGGTCTTAGTAAGCTAAAAAGCTTTCTGCTTTCAGAAGATGAATCGACATATATTCCATTAGGAACGGTTCACCGACTCGAAAACCCTGGGGTGATTCCACTGCACTTGATCGAAGTGCAAACCGGCTCCTATTTAGGGGAGGATGATATCGTCCGTTATAACGACGAATACGGGCGCGAATAGGAGCCAGAGGTACTCATGAAAGTCGCCATCGTTCATGACTGGCTGACCACTTGGGCTGGCGCTGAAAAAGCGCTAGCCGAATTGCTCGCTTGTTATCCCCAGGCAGAAATCTTTACGACCGTTAACTTTTTGTGCGTGGCTGAGATACCCTGTTTGAAAGGGCGCACCATTCATACAAGCTTTATCCAAAAGCTACCCGGTGCACGTAAACACTACCGGCGCTACCTGCCATTAATGCCGCTAGCCGTCGAGCAGTTCGATTTAAAAGGTTTCGATTTAATTTTATCCAGCAGCCATGCAGTGGCTAAAGGCGTGATATCTGACCCTAACGCGGTGCATATTTGCTACTGCTACAGCCCCATGCGCTACGCTTGGGACATGCAGCATCAATATTTGCGACAGTCCAATAATTCCCGTGGGCCAGTAAGCTGGTTAATGCGCTGGCAGCTGCACCGGTTGCGCCAATGGGATTACCTTAGCGCCCAACGCGTCGATCACTTTATTGCTATTTCTCACTATATTAAACAGCGTATTCGAACGTTTTACAGGCGCGAGGCAGAGGTAATTTACCCGCCTGTCGAGGTTGAAAAATTTTGTTACGATCGGCCGAGGGAGGCTTTTTACGTTACAGCTTCTCGTATGGTGCCTTATAAACGCATAGACTTAGTGATTGAAGCATTTAACAAGATGCCTGAGCGCAAGCTAGTTGTGATTGGTGATGGCCCCGATTATGACAAGCTAAAAGCATTAGCAGGGCCAAACGTTACGCTGCTGGGCTTCCAGCCGGATGTGGTTTTAATTGACCATCTTGAACGAGCGCGTGCTTTTGTATTCATGGCAGAAGAAGATTTCGGTATTTTACCAGTTGAAGCTCAAGCCGCCGGGGCACCTGTACTGGGTTACGGTGTTGGCGGTTTAGCTGAAACAATTCAAAACCATGTTTCAGGCTTGTGGGTTGAAGAACAAACAAGTACAGCACTCATAGCGTGTGTTAAACAGTTTGAAGCACTCAAGCATACAGATGAAACCTTATTCTCGGCTGGAGTGTGTCGGGCAGCGGCCCAACGGTTTGCCGCCTCTAACTTTATCCAGTCGATGCACGCGCTGGTTAGAAAGCACTTGTCGAGCTAGATGATTTAGCAAAGCACTGATCAAACAATCACCACATAAACGGTTCTTCGTCGTTGGGTGTGGCGACCAGCGGGGAGTAGATGCGGGCTCCGTAAAGGCCATGATAGGCTGACCCGCCCTGGTGGCCATGGACCTCGATCGGCAGGCCGTCGATGTCCAGCGTCAGCTGCTTGGGACGTTCACCGTTCTTCAGCGACGTCAGCCGCCAGACCACCAGCCGCAGCAGGCCTTCGTGCACGGCATCGATGTTGTCATTGCGTCCGAGGCAGCTCAGCAGCCTCGACAACGTGGCTTGAGACGGCCGGTCCTGGGCCAGGGGCGTCATCCCACGTGTATCACTGCAGGCCAACTGCCAGAGCGGGTCGCGGCGCAGCGTGTCGGTATCGCTAAGACCGATCCAGCCCATCGCCCGTTGCAGGAGGGCGTCCAGGTGGATAGGCTTTCACCCATAGCGGATGGCTCTCTTGGTTCAGGTTCTTGCCGGAACGTTCTGATTTCTCAAGAGAATACCATCCGCTATCTTCGTTTTCAGGCCGGCCTCATGAATAAGCCGGGATGAACAGCATGCATAGCCACTCACTTCCCAATGCTGGCGTTTAGTTTCGAAAGGAACTCACGCCATACCTGGGTGCCTGTAACGGTGGTGCACACCCTACGCTTGGCTTACCATATTGCTCCTTGCGACACTCTTGCGACTCAAACATTGCCCACGGCAAAAGGTAACGGAATGCTGGAATCCCTAAAAGGGGCATGGCGCTATCGCCAATTTATTGCCACATCTATTCGTCACGAACTGGTCACCCGTTTTGCCCGCAGCCGAATAGGCGGCGCATGGATGATTATCCACCCGCTTTCGATGGTGCTTATCTACGCGCTGATTCTTTCAGCGGTGCTCTCTGCCAAGCTACCTGGCATAGAAAGCCAATACGCCTACGCCATTTATCTCACTGCAGGCATGCTGGGCTGGAGCCTATTTAGCGATATTCTCAACCGCTGCTTAGGCGTGTTCATTGAAAACGCTAATTTAATGAAGAAGCTAGTGTTCCCCAAAATAGCGCTACCCGTCATTATTACAGGTTCTTGCCTGATTAATAACATTGCGCTATTTGCGGTGATTTTAGTGGTGTTTGCCGTGCTTGGGCACTTTACCCCAGCGACGCTGCTGTGGGTGCCTGTACTGACGGGGATCACAGTGCTGCTAGCGTTGGGCTTAGGGCTGATGCTGGGTATTTTAAACGTGTTTATTCGTGATATTGGTCAGTTGATGCCCATCATCATGCAGTTTCTCTTTTGGTTTACGCCGGTGGTTTACCCTGCTGAAATTGTCCCGGAATCGCTACAAACCGTATTAGCGTTCAACCCGCTGTTTCACTTAGTGGGTGCTTACCATAGCGTACTCGCTTACGGTCAAGCGCCTTCGTTGTTGGCATTAGTAGGGCTAACCCTGTTGGGCGGAGGGTTAGTGATCATGAGTGCCGTGCTATTTCGTAAAGCCAGCCCAGAAATGGTGGACGCCCTATGAATACAAACGCCCACACCGAAAAACAGCCCCTGTTAGAAGTTCGTGAACTTGGCAAAGCCTACCGCCGCTACCAAAACGAATTCATGCGCGTTGCCAGCTGGTTTAGCGCTGTTCCCCCGCAAGAAGAGACCTGGATACTGCGCGATATCAACTTCGATGTCGCCCAAGGCGAAGCAGTGGGTATTGTCGGGCAAAACGGCGCAGGCAAAAGCACTCTGCTGAAAATGATTACCGGCACCCTGCGCCCCTCAGAAGGCTACATTCGCACCCACGGGCGGGTAGCAGCAATTTTAGAGCTAGGCATGGGCTTCAATGGCGAACTTACTGGCCGCCAGAACGTCCTGCACTCCGCCGGGCTAATGGGCTTTACCCACGCCCAAATCAGCGCCGCCATGGACGATATCGAAGCCTTTGCCGAAGTAGGCGAATACTTCGACAAACCCATGCGCGTCTACTCCAGCGGTATGCAAATGCGCGTCGCCTTTTCCGTGGCCACCGCCTTTCGCCCCGATATCCTGATTGTGGATGAAGCCCTCTCGGTAGGCGACGCCTACTTCCAGCATAAAAGCTTCGACCGCATCCGTGAATTCCAGCGCCAAGGCACCTCGCTGCTGATTGTCTCCCATGACAAAGCCGCCATTCAAAGCCTCTGCGACCGCGCCATCCTGCTAGAGCAGGGCAGGGTGCTGCAGGATGGCCAGCCCCAAGACATCATGGACTACTACAACGCCATCATTGCCCAAAAAGAGAACGCCCAGGTGGAAGTCACCCCGCTGGCAAGCGGCCAAATTCAAACCCGTTCCGGCACCGGCGAAGCCACCGTCACCCAAATCAGCCTACACGCCATCAACGGCAACCCGCTGGAAGTAGTAGACGTTGGCCAAGAGGTAGAGCTGCGTATTGATATCGCCATACACGCCGACTTACCCGAGCTAGTGGTGGGTTACAAACTCAAAGACCGAGTAGGGCAAGAGATATTCGGTACCAACACCTGGCACACCCACCAAGTAGAACGCGAATTAACCGCCGGAGAAGTGCTTAACTATCGTATGCGCTTCAAGGCCAACCTTGGCCCCGGCAGCTACTCGGTGTCCACATCGTTGCATAGCAGCGACACTCACCTCACCAATAACTACCAATGGGTAGACCATGCGCTAGTATTCCAAATGGTCAACATGGAAAAAGACTTCTTCTTAGGCAGCAGCTGGGTGATGCCCACCATCGAGTGCGAACGCCAAGCCGCGACACGCTTAGCACCTAACGAGTCAAATTAATGGATTTTTATACCCGTTTTACTAACCATTTCCGTGGCGAAAAAGACGCCATTAAAGAACGCCTAGCGGTATATGTGCCCTTGCTGGCCCCCATTATGGCCCGCTACCCCGAGGCACCGATTATTGACCTAGGTTCTGGCCGGGGCGAATGGCTAGAACTACTAACAGAGAACGGCTGGCCCGCCAAAGGCATCGACAGCAACGAAAGCATGGCCAGCGCCTGCAATGAACGCGGCCTAAATGTTGAAGTGAACGACGCCCTAACCGCCCTCCAGCAAATGGAAAGCAACACCCTGGCAGCGGTGACCGGCTTCCACATTGCCGAGCACATCCCCTTTGATGAGCTAGTCACGTTAATTCAGGAAATTCACCGCGCACTGCTGCCCGGAGGGGGGCTCATACTCGAAACGCCCAACCCCGAAAACCTGACCGTTGGGCTATGGAGTTTCTATTTAGACCCCACCCACCAAAAGCCGCTGCCCCCGCCGCTGCTGCACTTCGTTGCCACCGACACCGGCTATGGTAAAGCCCATATATTGCGCCTTAACGGCCCCCAACCGCCGGAAGAGGGCGCGCCGCCGCGCGATTACCTAGACTGGGTAATCTCTGCCTACCCGGATTACGCGCTGATTGCCCATAAGCAAACCGACGACGCCAGCGCCCCCTGGTTTGAATACTTAGAGCAACTCACCGAATCGCAGCAGGGGAGCCTAGAAACCCTAGCCGCCAAGATTGAACAGCAAACAGAACAGCTCGCCCAAGCCACCAGCCAATTACGCCAAACGCGGCAAGAAGAGCGGCGCTATCGGCAAAAAGCCGAACAGCTACAGCGAGAGCTGGATGACATTTACGCAAGCCGCTCTTGGCAGGTCACCCAACCCCTGCGTGGCGCCATGCTGTTCATGCGCCAATCGGAGCAAAGTAGCGGCAAACTGCTGCGCCGCTTAGCCCAAATTCCTTGGCTAAAACGGCTAGCGCTCAAAGTGCTCAACCGCTTCCCCAGCCTGAAAGTCCGCGTGTTAAAACGCATGGCCGCCAGCGATGGCCTATTCAGTAGGGCAGGGCAGTTTCGCGAAGAAGACTTCCAAAACCTGGATGCCGACATCACCGCCGCCGTGCGCCTAGAAGCGCTCACTCTGCGCGATGCCCCTCTGGCCAGCCCGCAAACAGCGCCTCAAGGCATCCGCCTGCAAGGGCACATTAACGGCAGCTACAGTCTTGCTTCGGTAAACCGCCACCTGCTAAACCGCCTGCAAACCAGCCAGCACGCCCCCGCCTTATGGCTAGCCCCCCACGAGGGCAGCCCAGAAGCCCAAGTGCGCAGCGCCCCAGGCGGTGAACAAGAAGTGGCCCAGCTCAACGCACTCACCGACCCCACCGCTTGGCAAGCGCTGGCAGAAGGGCAGCGCATTGCGCTTTACCACCACTACCCGCTAATAGAGCCAGACCCCAGCCACGGCCTACCCATTGCGCTATTTTTCTGGGAAGAGTCCTGGGTGCCCAGCGAGATGGTCGATACCCTTAACCGGCACTACGCTGGCGTCATCGTCACCGCCTGGTTTGTCAAAAAAGTACTCATGGATAGCGGCTGTAAACTACCTATCCACGTGATTGCCCTGCCGCTGGTGCCCAACCCCCACGCCGCCCACAGCAGCGCCGCTGATCTCGCGCGGGTTGCCCAGCAGCACAGCGTTAACCTACTGCATGTTTCATCCGCCTTCCCCCGCAAAGGCGTGGATGTGCTGCTGCAAGCTTTCGACAAACTCGCTGCTGACCCCAGCATTACGCTAACGCTAAAAACCTTCCCCAACCCCCACAACCAAGTGGAAGTCTGGGCCGAACAGTACGTTAGCGAAGCGCACCGCCAGCGGCTAACCATCATTATGGAAGATTACGACGCCCAGCAAATGGCCGAGCTTTACCAAGCCGCCGATATTGTGGTGCTGCCCACCCGTGGCGAAGGGCTCAACATGCCCGCCATTGAAGCAGGCGAGTTTAGCCGCGCGCTGGTAGTGACCGGCTACGGCGCCCACACCGACTTCACCCCAGCGCAGCATTCAGGTTGGGTCAACTACTGCTTCGACCACGCCCAATCCCACTTCAGCGCAGGCCAAGCCGTATGGGTAGAGCCCAACGTGAACAGCGTGGTAGAGCAAGTGCAGCAGCACATCAACGCCCTACGCCAAGGCGGCGAGCGCGCCACACGCGCCGCCAGTGAGCTACACCGCGCCATTCAGGCCCGCTTCTTCGCCCCTAGCGCCGTTGAATCGGTACTGAGTGCCCTAGGTCGCCTGCAAGCCGTTGCTTACCGGCCCACGCCGCCGCTGGCCATTAGCCTCTATACCACCTGGGATGAACCCTGCGGTATTGCCCAATACAGCACTCACTTAGTGGCCGCCCTCCAAGCGGAAGACCCCGCCATCAGCGCCACCATATTTGCGCCTCAGCACCGTAACAGCAGTGCACAAGTACAACCACCGCTTAGCCAGCACCGCTGGCAACGCGGACAAAGCCCCTCGCTGCAAGAAGCCACCGGCAACGTTGTATGGTTACAGCACCACTTCGCTTTCTACGAGCTAGACCGCGCCCTACTAAGAGAAGTGCAACATGCCCGGCGCCAAGGCAAGGGTGTGTATATTACCTTGCACACCACGCGGCCAATTATTGACTTTGATACTAATCGCCGCCGTACGGTAGCTGCCACCCTAGCCGCCTTCGACCGAGTCTTTGTGCATACCCTAGACGATCTCAACTATCTAAAGCGGATCGGCCTGACCGATAATGTGACTCAGCTCCCTCAAGGCGTAGATACCTGTCAAAACCCGCCAGCAGCCAGCGATAGTCAAGCGCCCATCATCGGCAGCTTCGGTTTCCTGTTGCCTCATAAAGGGGTTAATACGCTTATTGAAGCCTTTGCCGCCCTACGTAAAAAAGAAGTACTTCCCGCGCACAGCAAGTTACGGTTGGTGAACTCTGTACGTGATGAGCCAAGCTCCCAAGAGGAGCTAGCCCGTTGTCAGCGCACTTCTCAACGGTTAGGGGTAGAAAACCATATTGAATGGATAACCGATTTCTTGCCGTTAGAAGACGCACAGCGCTATCTTGCAGAATGCAGCGTGGCAGTATTGCCTTATCAATACACACAAGAATCCAGCAGCGCTGCCGTACGTACCGCCGTAGCCGCTTGCCCTAATATTCTCACTACACCAGCCCCCATTTTTGATGAAGTGAAAGACGCGGTGTGGCAGACGCAAGGCTTCGACAGCCAGCATATTGCAGAGGGCATTACCAACGTGCTTCATGCCAGTGAAGAGCAGCGCAATCTATACCATCAAGCCCGGGAACAGTGGCTGAGCCAACGTAGCTGGCAAGCGCTGGGGCAGCGTTACGTAGGGTTATTAAAAGCAGGAGAAGTGGAAAAGCAGTTAAAAGCACAGTCCCACGCCTAACCTATCTTCAAGGCAGCGAAACGACAAAAGGGGCGCTCCTTTTATTAAGGAGCGCCCCTTTGTGTATTGCGGCGCCCCTCTGTGTCAATTGCGAGGAGCGCAGCAACGAAGCAATCTCAAGCGTGCTTACGCAACATCCATTGGCTCAATGATTGAGACACCGACGAAAATACCCTCGGGTATCTCCGCATGATCGCTCAGTTCAAACAGCTCGTGGCTAGCGATACTGCCATGGGTCGCCAGCGTAACGTCAGCAAACTGAAGCGATGCCTCAGTAGTATTCGCAGATAGCATGGCATAGCCATCTTCCAGCCAAATGTAAGAAGGCTCACTAGACGCCGCCACCTGAACCAGCAAGTTCGCCTCTGTATCCTGAACCAGCAGCGTTGTGCCATCGCGGACAATACGGATATCTTCTTCACTAACACCTTCTAACACCACCTGGCTACCGGCGGAAAGGTTCATTGCCCCAGCACCTTTCTCAATAGTGATTACCCGGCCACTGGTATCGCCAAGCAGTTTCACAAGCTTCTCAGTGCTAGCGATTGTAATCGACGTATCGTCAGCATTTATGACGCGAGTGCTTTCGGGAGCTCGGTTGCCTTCTATAAAGAGAATGTCTGTGGCATCTTCATCCGACAAAGTAGTAAAGACACCGTTGCTAAAATCACCCTCTAGCCTAATCGTCGTATCGCTGTTGCCATCCTTGTTGGTATCAATATCTAAAATGGCAGAGCCCATCGTGACAGTTAAATTTTCCTGGCCGAAGCTAGCGCCGGAAATAGAAAGAGAATCCTGCTCGCTAAAGCCCACCACCGTATCGCCATTTAACTGCTCGGCGTTGCCTTTTACCGTGTTGCTACCGCCTTTGCTGATGTCGTAAACGTCTGCCGCGGTGCTGCCGGTCATCGTATCGTTGCCAGCGCCACCTACGAATAACGTAGCGGTGTTGGGTGAAGGAGCCGATAGCTCGCTGCCTTCATCGCTAGCTTCAACGTTTACCAGGGTGCCTTCGTACTGAGAAGTGAGCGCACGGAAATTGGTAAGAAATAGGCCGGAGTCCAGAATAGCATCGCCCGTATCCGCAACCCCTAAACGAACGTGATAGGTATTATCCTCCTCGTTTAACGGAATGCTGATGGTGAGCTTAGGCGTTAAGCCGTTGTACTCAATAGCGAGCTGGGAAGGGGCAGTGGTAGCGTCCGTATCGCTTGTGTCGTATTCGTAAAAATCGACGGTGTTATCGATAAACCGCCCGTCCTCAACGGTGGCACCCACAATACTCAGTGGCTTAGTCACATCACCATCGATATACGCATAGTTCTGCCCGTTAACTATCACCGCCGCAATATCTACAAACGAGCTGTTAATATAGTAGGGGTACTCCTCTGAACCAAACAGCACATCCAAATTGATTGAGCGGATGCTTTCGTCGGTAACGGTAAACGAGAACTCCAAAATAGAAGCATCTTGGGTAGTGCCAGCGCCTTCAAATGCCGCCTGAGCGATCGCAGTGAGTTCTTCATCGCCAGTGTCGAGTTGTTCCCAATACCCCTCTACCCAATCACCATCCATGACAGGGTTGCCCTCTTCATCTACCACCGGGTCGCCGTTTTCATCATAAGTGGGGTACTCCTCCCAAAACGGCTCGTCGTACTCAATCCATTTACCAAGGCTATTACTCAGCGAGTAGCTGCTCTCAGTATTGGTAAGCGCTGGCGCACCATCGCCACTGGTGAGCAGTACGCCTGGCGTTAAGAGGTTAAGGCTCTGGCCAAAATCAAGAGAAGCAAACGTAGAGGCAGAGCGGTCGGCGCCAATAAAGTTAACCGAGCCCGGTAAAATGTTGATTCCTGCAATGTTGCCCAGTAGGGCAGCCAGCAAATCGTTGGGAGTCATGCTTTGGCTATCGTAAAGCGAAAACACGCCCGTTCCCTGATGGATGTTAGGTTCTATCCACTCACCTTCGTTCATATCATCCAAGTAAGGCGTAGCATTGACAGTATTCATCGCGATATTTCCTTATAACGTTATTAAGAGTAATACGATTAAGCGAACGTGATCTCGCCCAGCCCGCTGGCCGCATTAAACGCCGCAACAGAAGTAAAGAAGCCATCAACCCCTACCAAGGTGATCTGCGAAACAGCGCCTTCTCCATCATCGAATTGCAGCAGCGTATTACCCTCAAATACAGAGACCCGCACATCCTCAGCGCTTACGCCCTCAAGCACTAACGTATCGTCCGCGGAGTAACCTGAAATAGCGGTATTGCTAGCGGCTTCAACGCTATCAAATAGCACATACAGCACATCGCTGGCGTCGAGGCTGAATGGCTTATCATCGCCTAAATACTCATCGTCTAAGCGAATTTCTTCCGGCGTGGCGCCGGGTTGAGAAGGCAGCGATGGCAAGACTGGAGACGTCGTGCCATCGGTTGCCTCCCCCGCGGTAATCAATGCAACCAGAGTGGTCAGTTCGCTCGCGCTTAAAAGCCCCAGCCCGCTATCATCCAAATACACCCGCGAGAGCGCTGCCATGGAAGGGCCATCAGCATCAGAAGCGGCAGTTAGCGCAGCAGCAATAGTCAGCTTAGACGTGAGCAGGGCGCTGTCTTCAGCATTTTCAAGCGCGGCAGTCGCAAAGGCTTGCGCGACATTGCTGCCCGCCTGGGAAAAGCTAGCGCCGTTACTGAGTTGGCTGTCCAGCGCGCTTTGCCAGTAAGCGATCTCCTCACTGTTTGCCTCACGGTTTAGCAGCTGTTGATAAAGCTGGCTGATAAACGACTCGGTGGGGGTATTGGCCCAGCGTGTGGTAGCTTCTGGCTGCTCTAGGCTGGTAAAAGCAGCATAGAGTGTTTCCAGCGACTCACCTGATTCAAGTTGGCTCAACCAATAGGTTAAGCCTGTTTGGTCAGCAGCGCGGTTATAGTGGGTGAGGTACCACAGCTGGAACGTTTCCTGAGACGTCATTTATATTCCCTTATTCCCTAGGTGTTTAGTCGCCACGTATGTGGCTGTTTAAAGAGAAAGACTCGCTTCCCCGAATGTAAGTTTGCCCTAGGGGGAGGCAAAGTGCCAGTCGGCAATAGGGCGTACACAGCCTACTGCAGGCGGCGGGGACAATGCGGGTTGACACTACGGGCTAGCTCGCCACAATACTCCCCTTTATCCACTGCCACGTATGGCAGCTTGCTAACACGAAAACTGAAAGGAAAAGCGTCATGAACGCAATCGTGACAGGTATTACAGGCCAGGACGGCGCCTACCTCGCCGAGCTATTGCTAGAAAAAGGCTATACCGTTTATGGCACCTACCGTCGTACAAGCTCGGTTAACTTCTGGCGTATTGAAGAGTTAGGTATTGAAAATCATCCCAACCTTCATCTGGTGGAGTACGACCTAACGGATCTGTCCGCCAGTATCCGCCTAGTGCAGCAGTGCAAACCCCGCGAGATTTATAACCTCGCCGCACAAAGCTTTGTAGGCGTTTCCTTTGACCAGCCCATTACTACCGCAGAAATCACTGGTCTAGGCGCAGTAAACCTGCTGGAAGCTATTCGCATTGTGGATAGCACCATTCGCTTTTACCAAGCCTCCACATCTGAGATGTTCGGCAAGGTGCAAGAAGTACCCCAAACCGAAGCGACCCCATTTTACCCGCGCAGCCCTTATGGCGTGGCCAAGCTGTATGCCCACTGGATGACCATTAACTACCGCGAGTCTTACGACATATTCGCCACTAGCGGCATTCTGTTTAACCACGAATCCCCCCTGCGTGGCCGCGAATTTGTGACCCGCAAAATTACCGACGGCGTGGCACGCATTAAACTTGGCAAACAAGAACGTTTAGAGCTAGGCAACCTGGATGCTAAGCGTGACTGGGGCTTTGCAAAAGAGTACGTAGAAGGCATGTGGCGTATGCTACAAGTGGATACGCCTGATACTTACGTACTCGCGACGAACCGTACGGAAACCGTGCGTGACTTTGTCACGCTAGCCTTCAAAGCTGCAGATATTGAACTGCGTTGGGAAGGGCAGGGCGAAGACGAGCAGGCGGTTGATGTGGTCACTGGTAAGCAAGTGGTTGTGATTAACCCGCGCTTCTACCGCCCAGCCGAAGTAGAGCTACTGATTGGCAACCCCGAAAAAGCGACCCAAGTGCTAGGCTGGAAGCCTGAAACCAGCTTAGAAGAGCTATGCCGCATGATGGTAGAAGCCGACTTAGAGCGCGTGAAAAACGGAACTGGCGGCTAATCTACCCGATTCAAGGAGTCACTATGTCAACTTGCCTGGTTACGGGCGGTAGCGGCTTTACGGGCCGCTACTTAATTGCCCATTTAAAACGCCAAGGCCACCGGGTAGTGGCTCTGGCGAGTCAGCCCTGCGGGGCTGATGAAACCTACCCTATTGATCTCAACAACTCAGAAGCGCTCAGCCATTGCATCACCCAAGTAAAGCCCCAGCAAGTTTACCACTTAGCGGCGCTCTCCTTTGTTGGGCACCCCACGGCATTAGATTTTTACAAAGTGAATGTGCTGGGTACTGAAAACTTACTAAACGCCCTAAGCGCGCTGCCTATGCCGCCCCGTGTGTTGCTTGCCAGTAGCGCCAACGTATACGGCGCGAACGCTCAAGCAGTGATTGACGAACGCGTACTGCCCGCGCCTGTTAACCATTACGCCGCCTCCAAACTGGCCATGGAGCACCTTGCCCGCACCTATGCACAGCGCCTGCCGTTACTCATTGCTCGCCCCTTTAATTACACCGGCCCCGGCCAGGCCGCACATTTTTTGGTGCCAAAAATAGTTCAGCATCTGCAGCAGCGTGCGCCCCGCATTGAGCTAGGCAATATCAACGTAAGCCGCGATTTCAGCGATGTGCGCGATGTGGTCGCTATCTATGGGCACCTATTAGACCAATGGCCTGCCCAGGCGGAAAGCGGCAGCGTGATAAACGTAGGCAGTGGGGAAGCAGTCTCCCTGCAGGCCCTTATCAGCATGCTGGAAACCTTAACAGCGCATCGTATTGAAATAACGGTAAACCCTGCGTTTGTACGCAGTAACGAGATACCAGAGCTGAAAGCCTGTACCAAGCGCTTAAATGCCTGGGTGCCGGGCCTTTCGCGTCACACACTGAATGATACGTTAGCCGCCATGCTTGCTAATACCCCATAGAGTGTCTACACCTAGTAGGTGGCCGATAAAGGAAACACTGTTTTTTATTGGCAATAGCCATGAACTATGGCAAGCTTGAAGCAAGCTAAGTTAATGGAAAACGTGGTAGCCTAGGTAAAAAATAGGTGCACCAGCGCGTTACAAATATCATTAGGGTCACACAACTGACATAATGTTGAGTGAAAGTGCAAGGCATATCCCTAGTCAGTGCCGCACCACATCAAGGTTTGCGCTAATGATGTTTTTTTACCAAGCCCATGCTATTGACTTAGAGCAACCGCTACGAGTACAACGTAGCACTGAGAAATGAGTAACGAACAGTTCGTGACGGCTTAAGTGGTCGCCAAAGCGGTGCCTAAACCGGAACGCAAGGGATAAGTATTAGCCTAGGTGGAAAAACCACCAAGCTAATTCTTTGGAGCGAGGCCTCGCTCATAGCCGTGCTAACCATGAAGGTTAGTAGTGGCTTATGTCGATTCGACAATTCAATAAGGAGTTTTACAAATGGCTTTAACAGTCACTCAAGTTCAGCAGCTTTATACCGCTTACCTAGGCCGCCCGGTCGACCAAGAAGGCGTTGACTACTGGACTGATGAAGAGCGCGATCTCAACATTGCTGACCTACGTTTCAACCTGGCAAATGACGATCAGCCAGAATTCGTAGAACTTTACGGTGATCTTACCCGCGTCGAGTTGGTAGAAGCTATCTACCAGAACATGTTCGGCCGCCCGGCTGACGAAGACGGCCTAGCTTACTGGACTGAAGGCGAAGGTTCTGTTGTACCGGCTAACCAACTCCAGCAGCTGTTCATCGAAGCCGCTTCTGAAGAAGACAGCGCTGCATTCGAAGCTAAAGTAGCCGCTGACCTTGAAGCTTACGAAGCTGGCGACACTTCAGAGCTCACTGAAGCGCTGGTGGCCCTGCAAGAAGCCCAAGCCGCTGAGCGCGCCTTCTTGGAAGAAGCTGCCGAAATTGAAGCTGTTCTGGCTGAAGATGCCACGCTGGATGACGAATCCACTAACGACGAGATTGAAACAGCAATTGACAATGCAGTTGCAACCGCGTCAATAGGTGTCGTCGCTGAGCTGAACAATCTTGATGCAGCGCTTGGTGGTTCTACGAAGTTTGCTAGCTACGCTACCTCTTTCGACAGCGCTTCTGCGGCTGTGAAGGCGGAAATCATCGCTGAAGCTCAAGCCGAAGCGGCTAAAGCAGTTCAGTCAGCGCAGGACCAAGTAGGCAAAATTTCTGGCCAACTGAGCAAACTGAATGCGTTGGTTAGCGCTAAAGCTGCTTATGAAGCTGCACTGAAATCAGTTGATAAGGCTGCTCCTATTACGAATGCAGAGCTTGCCAAGTTCGATGCTCTGAATGGCAGCATCACTGCTACTATTGCCCGTGCCGATGCAGCTACCTTCGCTGTGAATGACGGCAACTCTGTCGACCTCATCAAGGTCGAAAATGGCGTGCTTAAGATTCAGGACGCTGGTAAGTCGCTCGCAGGTATTGATGCGATGTTCACTGCTGCACAGGCTGAGTATCAGGCACTGTTGGCTGCCGAAGCAGGTGAGACTAACTTCGAGGCTCGTCTGATCTCTGCTCGTAATGGTGAGTCTGATGCGGCTGATATTGCTACTGTCACAGAATCTGCTGATTACACCATCAACTCTGATAACACCATCACGATCAATCCAGTAATTACTAATGAAATGCCGGATTCTGATGCACTTCTCGCCGCTCGTGGTGTAGAGGCTGAGCTGAATGAAGCTATCAGTGACTACCAAGCAGTTGCTACCCTAGCCGCTGATTTAGCTGCCCTGCAGTCTGACGTTAAAGACGCTGCTGATGCTATCGAAGAGCTTGGCTACGAGCTTGCTGAAGTAACCAATGGTGCTGCTGGTACGGATGCAGACGATCTCTTCGTTTATGCTGACGCTGAATTGGACATTTCTGGCTTCGGCCTGGAAGGCAACGACCTGCTGTTCATCGGTGAAGGCTTCAGCGAAGTACGTGTTGAAACTGGCGACGATGCCGTTTCTGATCGTCTGGGTGCCTCTTCCGAATTGGAAATTTTCTTCCAGCAAGAAGGTAACAACGCCCTGATCTTCGTTGAAGAAGAAGCGTTTGGTGGCAACGCCACTAACCCTAACGACCTGGTCAAGATTACGCTGGCTGGCGTTAATATCGAAGACCTGCAGTTCGAAAACGGCTACGTTTCCGTTGTAGAAGTCGCCTAAGCTCCTCTGAGCTAGGTAGCAGGGGGAGGGCAACCTCCCCCTTGCTCCTTTCAAGTCATCGGGTGGTGCAGCACAGGCCGCCGGATGCAGTAAGCTCTAACCAGCTTACTTGCCCAGAAAAGTACGATCTAACCCCTGGCCTCGGCTGGGGGTTTTTTATTCGTGGCTAAGGCTGAGAAAATACCGCCCTACAACAGCGCTATTTCCTCAGTGTTGGTTCGTCATTACTCGTTTTTCCAGGGAGTCTTTATGTCCTCACCCCTCGTACTAAGCCCCAAGGAGTGCCAGGGCAAGGCCTGGCATCCGCCTGTCGATGCAAGCTTTGCCGCCCAGCAAGCGCTACTGCCCCTGCACGCAGGCGAACTCGCCAAAGCCGCTGCCACCATGCCGTTAGCCTTGATGAAAGAGGGGCGCGAGTGGCGGTTAGTCGGTGTGTGCGGCATCGAAGCCGGCCATAACCTCTTCATCAAGGACGGCCAGTGGCTGGGCAACTACAAGCCCGCGTGGCTCTCCACCTGGCCGTTTGCGGTGGTGACGGTAGGCGAGAAGGGCATCGTCACGTTTGACCGCGATAGTGGCCTATTGGCCGAAGAGAGTGCCGGTGAGCCGTTCTTCGATGCGCAAGGCCAAATGACGGATGCGGTATCTGCCCGGGTTGAGGCGCTTAAGGCTGCGCATGGTAAGCACCAAGCGACACAAAAAGCGCTGGCGGCCCTCGCTAAGGCTAACGTCATCACCCCCTGGCCAGAGGCGTTAAAAAG
>NZ_FODB01000011.1 GCF_900110265.1 Vreelandella aquamarina
ACCTTCTGGTAGGTCCGCGAGACGCCTTCCTTCTTCGAGTTGCTGTTGTCCATGACGAAGGTGTCGATGTCCAGGCAGACGTGCGTCGTCTCGGCGGTGATCGGTGCTTCGATCAGTGACAGCAGGGTCGTGGACCAGGTGGCGGTGCGCGCCTGCAGGTCGTTGGCGGCAAGTTTCTCCAGCCGCTGTCGCAGCGTCGCCGCGCTCGGCACCTTCTGCAGGGTCAGCAGTTGTTGGAAGGGCTTGTCGCGGCGGAAGTTCTCGACAGCGTCATAGTCGCTCATGCCCAGACACAGCAGGCCCAGGTAGCTCTTGATCACGTCACTGGTGCGCATGCCCAGCCGATCAAAGTAGGCCACCGTTAATACATGATGGACTCCCGACAGACTGTTGTGCCACCAGCGACGACTCAACGCCGCCACCGATTGTGCTACCCTCGGCGTAGCGCCAAGACGCATCAGCTCACGATAAATCGTCTTACCCCGACGCCATTGCTTAAGGTGCAAAGCTCTTAACCGTCGTCGTATCCACCCGTCCAGCGACCGCCAGATACGAGGTGTTTGCGACAGCTTAAAGTAGCCTTGCCAGCCTAAAAGGTAGCGTCGTAGATAGGCGACGACCTGTGAGATACTGCGTCCGCCATTTCGGCGTGTCAGTTGCCTAATCCGCTGTTTAAATGCCCCCAACGCTTTTGCTGATATACCACGTCGGACATCTCCACCCTTAGCTTCCCATAGGGCGTAGCCCAGGAACTTGCGGCCAAACACGCTGGTGACCGCACTTTTGGACTCATTGATCGTCAAGCGCAGCTTACTGTAACAGCGACGCTCTACCCAATACAAACCCTAGGCAGTTAACGCTATCTCGCGCTGAAGACGCAGATACAGCAACGCGCTGGCGGTGGCTTCGCTGACCACGCTGGGCCAGGTTAATGGGGGCAGTTTCCATCGGGTAAGCGCATCACCAAGGCGGCTGCTGGCTTCGATATGAGGATGCAGCCGCCGTAGCTGACGCCCGTGCAGTTTAGCAATATCCACCTGCGCGTTAGGCAGCCCGAATCCCAGCACGTTTCGAAACAGCCCATTAAGCGGCTCAATGGTGTTCTCTAATTGCCACCCGACTAGCGGCCGATTGCCAATAAACTCCGCCAGCTCACTCAGACACTCAGCATCGGGAGAACGGGGCGAGTGCGTGGCATGCAACTGATGATGGCGTCGCAGAGTAGCAGGCGCCAGCGCCGATGATGCGACTAAGGTGGCCACCCACGTACGGCTGGTGTGCACTTGGCGCGGGCTTAGCACCACCGCCGCCACACTCATTACAGCGGGCTGAACGGCGCTTACCTGGCACGCCATGGCCACGGCCTCTTCCCCCATATAAGGCTGAAACAGCCAGGCATAGGGCGAGTCCGCCCAGCGACGGCGGTCGCTCTCACGCTGAAGCAGAGTGCGCAGTGAACCGCTGAACAGGGTCATATGTCGATCTAACAAGCGCATTCCGCTCACGAATACTCCAAATGGTAACGATGGGAAAGACGCTGCTTAAAGTCTTTCACGATGCGTAGGGCTTCACGCAACAAGTCCCGTTCTAGCGAAGAGAGTTCCTGAACGACCACTCGATTGGTGCGTTTAGGGTTGACGTTATCCAACTCCTGAAGCTGCTGACGAAGGCGTAGCTCGGTAAACAGCGCCAGCGCCTCGCCTAGATCATCAGCAAAGCGGCGGTCAAGCCGCCCATCGGCGGCCAAGGCATCTAAGCGGTCCAAGGTAGAGGTCGCATTAATGCGCCGCTCAAGGGCCATCGTACGCACACCGTGGACTATCGGAAAAATACCGCCTTTTTTGATATCAATACCGTGCTGGGGCTTTTTCAGCGAGCCAAATAGCGTCAGAGGCGTCGAGAAGCGCAGTGCCGCCCGGGCAAAGTAAGAGAGCAGCAGTTCATCGTGGGAGCAGCGCTCAAACAGCGCTTCACGCACCTGATCCAGTAGCGCCGGATTACCCGCCACGCCGTGGGAGTCCAATAGAATCGCTAGTTTCATCAGGCTATCGCCATCTCGGGCATTGACCCACTTAGTGATATTGTTTTTCCACTGGGAAACCGTACCCACCCACTCTGGGTTAGACACCATGATATTGCCGGGGCAAGGTGGATAGCCTAGCTGGATTAGCGTTTCCGTTAGAGTGTTCATCTCCTCAGCCACCGTGGGCCACTGGCAATCATCAGCTAAGATCAACCCATTATCTTGATCGGTTTTGAGGATCTGCTCGCCGCGTCCTTCGCTGCCCATCACCATTAAGCAGCTTTGGGTGTGGTACTGCTCAGGCACTGTGAAGCTCCACGCTTTGCTCATAATGCGCCCGTTCAGCGCCGCCAACAGATCCATGGCAAAACGCAGCTTTACGCCCTGCGCCATCAGCGCATTCACTAATTCCGGCGTACGCTGGCTAGCCGCCGCCAGCGCTTCCAGACTGCTAGCCTGCTCCACCTGCAGGCTGACCACGTAGCTACGGCTAGAGAAGAAGCTCAACACGTCCATTAGCTCAACGACGCCTTTAACACTCTCCCCTTCCATTACCACCACCCGCGCCACTTTATGGCGGGTCATTAAAATCAGCGCTTCAAACAGGTACTGCTCGGGAGCTACCGTGACCAAGGAGACGTTGGCCAGCGCTTCAACCGGTGTTGCCTGGGTGCAGTTACCCAATACCAACCCATTGAGCAGATCGGTTTTGGTCACCATGCCCAGGGCGCCTGCAGTAGCGACCAGTAGACTGTCCGCATGACTATCATGTAGCTGTCGAACAGCGTCATGAATACTCTTTGAGGCATCAATGAGCAGCGGCTCGCGCATACACTCATTCACTTTGGCCAGCATAAAGCCCGCCATGGTGACGCCGCCTTCAGCGCGTTTTTCGGTGAGCAGGCGCGCTTTGTGTGAGAGCGACTGCTTAAAGAACTGCTCAAACGGTGGATAGTGACGGCACAGTTGAGTAAACAGCGCTTTAGGCATCACATAGCACAGGCACTCTTGTTCAGCTTGGAAGCGGTAGCGGCTTTTGCCGTTGAGAATACTGATGGCGCCAAACAAATCGCCTGCGGTGTAGTGGCCAATGCGCGCACTAGCAGCAGGCAGGGTGGGATCAAGCTCGGCGACTTCTCCTTTATGTATCAAAAAAACCGACTCACCCGGCTGGCCCATCTCCAGAATAATTTCATCGCGGTCAAAGTAGGCAAGATCCATCCCGCGACGAACATGATCGCGCCCCGCCTCATCCATCAGCGTAAACGGTAGCTGGGAGAGATCCACTTCTACCATGGGCGACCTCGCTTAAGGGCAGGGGTTGGGAAGTAAAGCGAACGGTTTGACTACTTTTCAACTCATTCACTTATTATACTTTAAGCTATAGCGCTAACGTCTTAACGACGTTCGTTTAGCGACTAAAGTAGTGTCTTTTTTAAACTCTCTTAAAACGATTAAACATCACTCATTAAGGTAGCAAACATTACTTTTAACCGAGCCATAGACTATTGTCCTATCACTTCTCAGACGGCGTTTAAATATCGATGAAAAATCAATAAAAATAATGCTTTATATTCAAAACAGCCAATTTCACTGCCTTGCAAAGAGCACCTGATACCAAAGTCTGGGATTTATTTTTTGCAATTATTGCCCAGTATTATCAACGAGTCATACAGGGTAATCGCACGACACCTATCTAACGCACTTCAAGCCGCTGACGATAACTTGCCGATCACCCAATAACGACACAAGACGGCTTAACAATAAGAAGGTGACGTGCCTGGCAACGCTGTCTTACCGCCCAACACCCAGCGCGGTTTTCTATGCGGGGTCGCCCTGATGAACCAAACACTATCTTGAGTTCACTTTCCAACCCTAAAAATCACAACTGGAGAGCAACACAATGGCAGACGATAAATCCAATGCTGCTGAATACTGGAAGGCCAACGTCCGTCTGATCTTAGGATGCCTGGCGGTTTGGGCATTTGTCTCTTATGGATGCGCCATCCTCTTTCGTCCGCTTCTCGCGGGCATTCCCGTTGGCGGTACGGACCTGGGCTTCTGGTTTGCTCAGCAAGGCTCCATTCTTACCTTCATCGTGCTGATCTTCTTCTACGCCTGGAGAATGAACGCGCTCGACAAAAAATACGGCCTGGGGGAGTAAGCCAGCATGAGCCAGTTTGCAATTAACTTACTGTTTGTTGGCGCCTCGTTTGCCCTCTATATCGGGATTGCGATATGGGCGCGAGCGGGCTCCACCAAAGACTTCTATGTCGCCGGTGGCGGCGTACACCCGATTACCAACGGCATGGCGACAGCAGCCGACTGGATGTCGGCGGCATCCTTTATCTCTATGGCGGGCTTGCTCGCTTCTGGCGGCTACGCTAACTCCACCTTCCTGATGGGCTGGACCGGGGGCTACGTTATCCTGGCGATGCTACTTGCCCCTTACCTGCGTAAGTTCGGCAAGTTCACCGTTCCAGATTTCATCGGCGACCGCTTCTACAGTAACACCGCGCGTTTAGTGGCGATTGTGTGTTTGATCGTAGCCTCGGTGACCTACGTTATCGGCCAGATGACCGGTGCAGGCGTTGCGTTCTCCCGCTTCCTAGAAGTGAGCAACACCTGGGGTATCTGGATCGCCGCGTTTATCGTCTTCCTTTACGCTGTTTTCGGCGGTATGAAAGGCATCACGTATACGCAGGTTGCTCAGTACGTGGTACTGATCATCGCCTACACTATCCCGGCGGTGTTTATCGCCATGCAGCTTACCGGCAACCCAATCCCGATGTTCGGCATGTTCAGCACACATACAGAGTCCGGCATTCCGTTACTCACGAAGCTTGACGATGTGGTCAATGCACTGGGTTTCCAAGACTACACCGCAGACGTTGATAACAAGCTGAACATGGTGTTGTTCACTCTATCGCTGATGGTCGGTACTGCCGGTCTGCCCCACGTTATTATCCGCTTCTTTACTGTACCGAAAGTAGCCGATGCACGTTGGTCAGCGGGCTGGGCACTTGTCTTCATCGCACTGCTGTATTTAACCGCTCCTGCGGTTGGCTCAATGGCACGTCTCAACCTGGCTACAACCGTCTATCCAGATATGGCTGGGCAGGTGGAAAACTATGAAGAAGCCACTCTTAACCCCATCCTCTATGAAGATCGCCCTGACTGGTTCCGCACCTGGGAAGAGACTGGCCTGATTACCCATACTGACCTGAACAACGATGGTCGTATCCAGATGTACAACAATGCGGCTGATTTTTCTGATCGCGGCTGGGAAGGTAACGAGCTAGAAGTAAACAACGACATCCTAGTATTGGCGAACCCTGAAATTGCCAATCTCCCAAGCTGGGTAGTGGGCTTGATCGCAGCGGGCGGTATCGCAGCGGCACTCTCTACCGCAGCGGGTCTGCTCTTGGCAATCTCGTCAGCGATCAGTCATGACTTGATCAAAACCATGATCAACCCGAAAATCTCCGAAAAAGGCGAAATGCTGGCAGCACGTATCTCCATGGCCGGTGCGATCCTGCTAGCAACTTACTTGGGCCTTAACCCACCTGGGTTTGCCGCTCAAACGGTAGCACTTGCCTTCGGTATTGCCGGTGCCTCGCTGTTCCCTGCGCTAATGATGGGTATCTTCTCTAAGCGCATGAACAACAAAGGCGCAATTGCCGGTATGCTGGCAGGTCTGATCTGCACCCTGCTCTACATCTTCACCTACCTGGGCTGGTTCTTTATTCCGGGCACCAACATGCTGGCCAATACGCCGGATAACTGGATACTGGGCATTTCACCGCTCTCGTTTGGTGCTGTAGGCGCGCTGATCAACTTCGCTGTGGCCTTCGTTGTCTCTAACGCCACCGATGCGCCGCCGCAAGAAATTCAGGACCTGGTGGAAAGCGTACGCTATCCGAAAGGTGCTGGTGCAGCGGTTGATCACTAAGTCATAATCGTTCCACCTTATTGCGCCGTCGGCCAATAGCGAACGGAACCACCTTCCATCGGGCTTCCTTAGGGAAGCCCGATGGCTTTTCAGAAGGAAATAGTATGATTTGGCACTTAGTGGCCGCTGTGTTTGCAGGCCTTGCCGCGGCAGGTATCGGCCTATTGCTTCGAACAATCAGCCGTAAGCGGCTACCCAAATGGATCGTGCCGGTGTTTGGTGGGCTGGGCATGCTGGGTTATCAGGTTCAATTTGAGTATGACTGGTTCGAGCATAAGCAGCTGCAGCTGCCGGAAACGGCCCAAGTGATTTCCAGCGACACGTCCAGCAACATGTGGCGACCCTGGACGTTTATTTTCCCGATCACCACCACTTTTAGTGTGGTGGATAGCGAGAATGTACGCGCCCAAACCGTCGATGGCGATCTGGTGGCCGAGTTTATTCTTTACCAGTTTGAGCGCCGCCATACGGACCTGATCACCACGCAGCCCTACATCCTCAACTGCTCAAGCCGAGAGCTGATTCCGCTAAACCCAGAGACCGGGGACGCGGATCTCAATGAGCTACGCACACTCCGCGACACCTCACCGCTGCTGACCACCGTTTGCCAACTGGCCAACGAACGGCAGACGTAGCGCCTCCCCTTCGCCTAGAATGGAGCCCTTTGCTGGGCGAAGGTCGGTTTAGACGTGCTGTTTAGACGTACTGCTCAGTACGCGCTATTTAAAGGTACAGTTAAAAGTACGATTGGTGAGGAGACACTATGTTTCATGGCGGGCTGCTGGTCGCGGTGTCACTGCTCTATATTGCAGTGCTGTTTGGTATTGCCTGGTTTGGCGACCGGCGTGCACGCACTCACGGCGCTAGCCAGCGCCGCCCGATTATTTATAGCTTGGCGCTCGCTATCTACTGCACGTCATGGACCTTCTACGGCGCGGTGGGTCAAGCTGCCACCGCGGGCTGGTCGTTTGCCAGCATCTTCGTGGGGCCTATTCTGACGTTTTTGCTCTTCTGGCCTGTGCTGGCGAAGATGATCCGCGTTGCCAAGCACCAAAACGTCACCTCCATTGCCGACTTCATTGCCTCCCGTTACGGTAAAACCCAATCTCTGGCCGCTTTTGCTAGCCTGGTCGCCCTTGTCGGCACCCTGCCCTACATCGCGCTACAGCTAAAAGCGGTCTCCACCACGTTCAGCGTGCTCACCGACGCTTCCGATGTTACTCATACGCCACTGTTTGGCGATACGGCCTTTTATGTGGCAGTAGTGATGGCCATTTTTGCCATTCTATTCGGCACGCGGCATACCGATGCCACTGAACATCATGAAGGTTTAATCCACGCCGTCGCGTTTGAGTCATTGGTCAAGCTGCTGGCCTTTGTCGTGCTCGGCGCTTTTGTTACCTGGGGCATGTTCGATGGCCTGGGTGAGCTGATGGGGCACGCAGAGAGTCAGCTTGAACTTCAGCGCCAGCTCGCTAATCAGGATTTTGGCCAGAGCTTCTGGGCGCAGACCCTGCTCGCCATGCTGGCAATCCTGTGTCTACCCCGCCAGTTTCATGTGGCGGTGGTCGAGAACATTCACCCTAACGACGCCACTAAAGCACGCTGGCTGTTTCCGCTTTACTTGCTGGCGATTGCCTTTTTCGTAGTTCCCCTGGCCGCCGCTGGTCTGCTGCTGTTTTCAGAAAGCGGTGTGGAGCCCGACACCTATGCGCTCGCCCTTTCCATGGCCTCCGGCCAGCAGTGGCTCACGCTGCTCACGTTTATCGGCGGATTCTCTGCCGCAACGGGCATGGTGATTGTGGCGGCGGTGGCGGTCTCCATCATGATCTCGAACGAAATTGTGATCCCGGCGCTCTTCAGGCTGCGCTGGTTCGACACCAAAGCCAGAGACTATGGCCGTTTGGTGCTGCGCGCTCGCCGCCTCACTATCGTGGCCGTGCTGGCCATGGCGTACGGCTTTTATCAGCTGATTGGCGAATTCACCTCGCTGGCCTCCATCGGCATGCTCTCGTTTGCAGCGGCGGCCCAGTTTGCTCCGGCGCTGATTGGCGGGCTGTACTGGAAGCGCGGCAACCGCTTAGGCGTCATTGTGGGCATGAACGTGGGCTTTGCTATTTGGGCGTATAGCCTGCTCATGCCCGCCATGATTAACGCTGGTGTACTGCCTCAAGCGTGGCTTGCCGGTGGCCCGCTGGGGCTTAACTGGCTGTCGCCGACGGCGCTGTTTGGCCTGAACATGGGCGATGCCTTTACCCATGGCGTGATGCTTTCGCTAGGGGTCAATCTGTTCTGCTATATCTTTGTCTCACAGATCACCTCCCAGCGGGTAGTCGAACGCATTCAGGCGTCGCTGTTTGTGGATAGCGTCGAAACTCGCCAAACCTCCGTTAATCGCCCCTGGACAGGGGCCACAACGGTGGGCGATTTGAAAGTGCTGTGTGAGCGCTTCTTAGGCGCGGGCCAAGTCGACCGTGCCTTCGATGATTACGCACGCCGAGCGGGCAAGCCGCTGGACGATGGCACCCGCGCCTCCATCGACGTGATCCAATTCACCGAGCGGTTTCTCGCCTCTGTCTTGGGGGCATCGTCGGCGCGGATCGTGGTGAACTCTGCCCTTCAAGGGCGAGGCATCGGTATTTCCGATGTGATCTCCATCGTGGATGAGGCCTCCCAGGTGCTGGAGTTCAACCGTGCCCTGCTACAAGCCACCATCGAGAACATCAACCAAGGCATCAGTGTGGTCGACCAGAACCTGCGCCTAGTGGTGTGGAACCAGCGCTATTTAGAGCTGTTCCGCTTCCCCGACCACATCATTCGCGTCGGCGCACCGATGGATCGCATCTTCCGCTACAACGCCCACAACGGCGAGTACGGCCCCGGCGACCCGGAAGAGCACGTGCAGCTACTGCTGGATAACATTCGCGATGGCCAACCCCACCGCTACGTGCGCTACCGCCAGGACGGCAGCGTGCTGGAAGTACAGGGCAACCCGATGCCCGGCGGCGGCTTTGTCTACACCTATCAGGATATTACCCAGCAAAAGCGTATCGAAGAGGCGCTGATCCGCTCAGAAAACAATATCCGCATCTATACCGATAACGTCCCGGCGCTCATTGCCTACTTCGATAAAGAGAGCCGCTATCTCTTTACCAACCGCGCCTACGAGCAGGCGTTCAACATCGACCGCAACGCGGTGATTGGGCGGCGCTACGAAGACGTGCTGCCGGTGAAACAGGCCGAAGAACGGGTGCCCTGGGTACAGCGCACCCTGGCCGGTGAGCGGGTCAGTTTTGAAGTCTCCATGCAGGTCAACGACGCCATGCGCTATATGCTGGTGACCTACACCCCGCACTTTGGTGACAGCCAGTCGATTTTGGGTTTCTTCGCGCTGTATCAAGATATTACCGAGCGCCGCCAAGCAGAAATTGCCCTCAAAGAGACCAACGAAACCCTGGAAGAGCGGGTGCGCGAGCGTACCCAGGCGCTCTCCGAAGCCAACGCTGCTCTACGCCAAGAGAACCGCGTGCGTGCCGAAGCGGAGCAGGCATTGCGCCAGGCCAAACAGCTCGCTGAAGACGCCAACGCTTCGAAAACCCGCTTCTTGGCCGCCGCCAGCCACGACCTGCTGCAGCCTTTGAACGCCGCGCGGCTGTTCACCTCGGCGCTAATGCAGAACGTCACCGCCAGCGACACCCAGCGCACCATTGGCCATATCGATAACTCTCTTCAGGCCGCCGAAGAGCTTCTCGGCACATTGCTGGATATCTCCAAGCTGGATGCCGGTGCGCTGACGCCACGGCGCAGCCACTTTGCCCTGGCCGATATTTTCCGCCCACTACGCGCTGAGTTTGAGGTGATGGCCGATGATCGCGGCTTGGATCTTGACGTTGTGCCCACTCAGCAGTGGGTGGATTCCGACCCGCAGATGCTGCGCCGGATCGTGCAGAACTTCCTCTCCAACGCGATTCGCTACACTCAAGAGGGGCGCGTGCTGCTTGGCTGCCGCCGCCAAGGAGGGCGACTGCTGATCGAAGTATGGGACAGCGGGCCAGGGATTCCCGAATCCAAATTGACGGAGATATTTCAAGAGTTCCGACGCCTCGATCAGGTTTCCCGTCATAAAGAGAGTGAAAAAGGCCTGGGGCTGGGACTCTCCATCGCCGACCGTATGAGCCGCGTGCTGGATCACCCCATCAAGGTGCGCTCCTGGGAGGGTGTAGGTACGGTGTTCTCGGTCAGCGTGCCCATCGTTGCGGCACGGGAAGCGACGATAACTGATCATCAAGAACCCCACAGCCGCCGCAGCGGCAACAAGCTGGCAGGCACTCGGATCGTGTGTATCGACAACGAAACACTGATTCTAGAAGGCATGACTGCGATGCTCAGCGGCTGGGGCTGCGAAGTGTTTACCGCCACCAGCATCGGTGGGGCAAAGTCGATTCTACGCAATATGGACGGTGATCCTGACGCCATCCTGGCAGATTATCACCTGGATAACGAGATCACCGGCCTGATGGCGCTAGAAGCACTTAGTGAGCGCTTTGCAGGGGCCGTTCCCGGCATTGTCATCACCGCCGACCGTACCGAAGCCGTCGCAGAAGAGATCAAGCGGGCAGGCTACCAGCTCCTGCTCAAGCCGGTGAAACCAGCCGCCCTACGCGCACTACTCACTCGTACTCTCCAGGCCAGCCGCGCCAAACCCTAATACTAAAAAACAGCAGCGCCGCGCTTAGAAAAATCTAAGCGCGGCGCTGTTCACCTGCCGTTAGCCGTTACGACTCGACTTTTGGCGGCTCCACTTCCAGTTTCTGCGCGGCAATAACTGCCTGAGTGCGCGAGTGCACGCCCAGCTTGCGCAGAATGGCCGTCACATGGGCTTTAATAGTCGCTTCTGACACATTCAGCTCGTAGGCAATTTGCTTATTCAGCAGGCCTTCGGTCAGCATGTTCAGCACGCGAAACTGCTGGGGTGTTAGCGAGGCAATCGCCTCAGCAAAGCGCGACTCCTCTTCACTGGTCTCTTCCAGTACGTTGGCTAGTGCTTCCGGTAACCACACCTCACCCTGCAGAATCTCACCGACCGCTTCCGCGATCAGTTGCAGCGACGATGATTTAGGAATAAAACCAGAGGCACCGTAGTCGATAGCACGACGCACCACGTAGGGCTCATCGCTGCCGGATACGACGGCTACCGGAATATCCGGCATCTGCCCGCGCAGTTGGATGAGACCCGAAAAGCCGTGGGCACCAGGCATATGAAGATCCAGCAGAATTAAATCCGCATCGGGGTGTCGATTAACGACCTCAGTGGTGGCTTCCATGGTGTCGGCTTCGACAATCTCAGCCTGGGGGGCCAACTGGCGCAACGCCTGGGTGAGCGCTGCACGAAACAGCGGATGGTCGTCAGCGACGATAAACTTATGGGCTACTGCCATGGATATTCCTCCGGTTCCTCGAGCAGCGGGGTTGCCTGCCGCCGCGACGCTAGGCTCATACGGTTGAAGCATGGTACCCCATGGGCTTCATCATGCCCAAGCATCACATGCACAATTTGTTATTGGAACGTCATTCAAACAGAAACAGCGGTGCCGGCTCATGGCCGGCACCGCAACAGACTAACGCAGTTTTCCCTGATTCAATAAATCCAGGCGTGACGCTGGTCATTGAAAACAGCCCCCACAAGACGATTCATGGGGGTGCTTCCCTTACTGGTTGGCACGATGTTCGATCAGGTCATCGACCACCGACGGGTCTGCCAGCGTGCTGGTATCGCCCAGACCATCGCACTCGTTGGCGGCAATTTTGCGCAGAATGCGGCGCATAATTTTACCTGAACGCGTTTTCGGCAGCCCCGGCGCCCACTGGATAACATCCGGCGACGCAATCGGCCCGATATCCTTACGCACCCACTGGGTCAACTCTTTCTTTAGCTCGTCCGTGGGATCGATACCGTCGTTCAGGGTCACGTAGATGTAGATGCCCTGGCCTTTGATATCGTGGGGGAAGCCCACTACAGCCGCTTCGGCCACGGCAGAGTGCGCCACCAGCGACGACTCGATCTCGGCGGTGCCCATGCGGTGGCCGGAGACGTTCAGCACGTCGTCCACCCGGCCGGTGACCCAGTAGTAGCCATCCTCATCACGACGGCAGCCGTCGCCCGTGAAGTACATGCCGTCGTAGGTAGAGAAATAGGTCTGAACGAAGCGCTCATGATCGCCCCAAATAGAGCGCGCTTGCCCCGGCCAGGAGTCCAGAATCACCAGGTTGCCCTCGGTGGCTCCTTCGAGTTGGTGGCCTTCGTTATCGACCAGGGCAGGTTTGACGCCAAAGAAAGGCGTGGTCGCCGAGCCTGGTTTCAGGTCGGTGGCCCCTGGCAGCGGCGCAATCATGATGCCGCCGGTTTCTGTCTGCCACCAAGTATCCACAATCGGACACTTCTCGTTGCCGATCACGCGGTAGAACCACTCCCACGCTTCGGGGTTAATCGGCTCACCCACCGAGCCCAGTAAGCGCAGCGAATCACGCTTGCTGGAATCCATCACGTTGTCGCCATGAGCCATCAGCGCACGCACGGCTGTGGGCGCGGTGTAGAGGATATTGACCTGATGCTTATCGACGATTTCACCCATGCGGCCGTGGGTCGGATAGCTCGGCACGCCTTCAAACATCAGCGTAGTGGCACCGTTCGCCAGCGGGCCGTAAACGATATAGCTATGCCCGGTCACCCAGCCCACATCTGCCGTACACCAGTAGATTTCGCCCTCTTGATAGTCGAACACGTACTGATGCGTCATGGCGGCGTAGGTCAGGTAACCACCGGTAGTGTGCTTCAAGCCTTTCGGCGCGCCGGTGGAGCCTGAGGTGTAGAGAATGAACAGCGGATCTTCCGCATTCATCGCCTCAGCTGGGCACTCGCTGGACTGTTTGTCGACCAGCTCGTCAAACCAGATATCGCGGCCTTCCTGCCAGTCGATCTCACCGCCGGTACGCTTCACAACCAGCACGTTTTTGCACACATCGGTGCCGTCACGCTTGAGCGCAGAGTCGACGTTCTCTTTCAGCGGCACATGCTTGCCACCGCGAACCGACTCATCGGCAGTGATCACCAGTTTGGAATCTGCGCCGATGACCCGCTGGGCCACAGCGTCTGGCGAGAAGCCGCCAAATACCACCGAGTGCACCGCACCGATACGGGCGCAGGCCAACATGGCCATGGCCGCTTCGGGAATCATCGGCATATACAGCGTTACTGTATCGCCTTTCTGAACACCCAGCGATTTCAAGCCGTTTGCTAGCTGATTGGTGCGCTCGTAAAGTTCGCGATAACTAATATGTTTGGATTCGTTGGGGTTATCGCCTTCCCAAATAATCGCCGTTTGGTCGCCGCGCTTCTCTAGGTGGCGATCTAAGCAGTTCGCCGCGACGTTAAGTTCGCCGTCTTCAAACCAGCGGATATCGACGTTATCTCGGGCGAACGAGGTGTTTTTGATTTTGCTGGGGGTTTTAATCCAGTCGAGGCGTTTTGCTTGCTCGTCCCAGAAACCTTCTGGGTCGTCCATGGACTGCTGATACATTGCCGCATATTTATCTTTATCGGCCCATGCCTTGGCAGCGATGCTATCGCGCACTGGATAGACGTTTTTATGCTCGCTCATGAAATTGCCTTTGTCCGTGAAGTTGCACTCTCTAGAAAATGGTGTCGGCCTTATTATTGACTACACCGACGCGCGTAATCTTCACCTAGCATAAACCTGTCCTGAACGGCTTCCCTTTAGACATTGGTATTATCATTTTTTATTTTAAAAACAATGATTTAAAATAGCATCACAGGTTTTTAAATGCGCTGTAGACCAAGGTCTGATCACAATGGCGGCAACGATAACGACGCCCCTTTACCACCAAGGCATGACGTCTGGCGGTAAAATGATGGACCTGGCAGCCACACTCATACCGATAAGGACGCGGTTGGGAACGCTGAATATCAAAGCGGTGAGTCACCCGTGGCACCAAGCCAAACAGATTTCGCATCACCGACTGCCACTCGCGGCCGTGGGGCTTTAAGCGCGTGCCGTTGGCCAGATGAAAGACCAGCCAGTGGGCCATCTCGTGGGGAATCACTTCATCGAAGAAGGCCTGTCGATTGTCTTTCAACAGCACTGGGTTAAAGCGTAGTCCACCCCGCCCAAGATGCGCCTGCCCTGCTGAAGCACCTTTCAAATCAAACCATACCTTTGGGGCAGGCAGCGCTGGGTAGACTTCTCGGCAGCGTGCCAGGGCCTGCGCCACGCGCTCTTGAGCCGCCTGAAGCAGCGCGTCATGAGAACGCGACATGAGCTCATCGCGCGGCCAAGGGGGCAGTGGTGACGTCTTCATTAGTGATAAACTAGCCATTAGTAACGTTGCTCGATTGTGACGGATCGACAGCGGTTTTCAAAGATGACGTTGACCACGAGGCTCCCCATGGCAGAGCGCAATACCGTGACCGAAGCAAACTCGCCCGACAATGCCCCGCCTCAGCCGCTGCTTGATGATGAACAGCTCGACAGGCTGGATGATTTTCTCGATTCAGAGCAAGTGGGCGAAGATGCCCTCGATCTGATTTCAGCCCACGGCTTTCTAGTCGCCTTGGCGGTTGCCCCTAGCGAGCAGCCCACCGAGCAGTGGCTAGAGGAGCTATTCCAAGGCGAACCCAACTACCGCGACGCCGCCGAGCGCGAAGAGATCATCCAGCTGCTGACGCTACTGCGCGACAACACCATGGCGGTACTGGAGCAAGGTGGCCTACCGGAGCTGCCCTTCGAGCTAACGCTGGATGGCCTGCCCGCCGAGGAAACCCCTATTGGCGACTGGTGTGCAGGCTTTATGGAGGGCGTATTCAGCGACGAGAGCGCCTGGTTCCAGGAAGACGAAGAGGCTGCGGCCACCCTGCTGCTGCCCTTCATGCTGCTCTCGGGTCTGTTTGACGACGAACCCGACATGGCCGAGATGGCCAGCGACCAGGCCAATCAGGAAGCGCTGGTGGCCCAGCTGCCCGAACTGGTGCTCGACCTGTACCTGCACTACCGCGTACCCCCCGAGACGCCCAAACCCAAGCCCCGCAAGAAAACCCCTGCCAAGGGCAAAAAGCGCAAGTAGCCGCTACTTGAGCCGCGTCACCAGGCCATCCAGCGCGCCATATACCCACTCCCGGGCGCGCTGCCACCAGGGCCGCGCGGCCCAGGCATGGGCATCCACCTCTTGGCTGGCGGCAAAGTTACGCTCGAAAAGCGCCTGCACTTCGCAGGCAAACGCCGAGTCCTCGATCTCCTGATTGGCCTCTAGGTTCCAGTGTAAGTTCCAGTGGTCAAAGTTACAGGAGCCGAGGCTAACCCACTCATCGGCCAGGACGAACTTGGCGTGTATAAAAGTCGGCTGGAACTCGAAAATACGCACGCCCGCTCTCAGCAGCCCTTGATAAAAACGCTGACCCGCATAGCGCACGCCGGGGTGGTCGTGCTTGGCACCGGGCAGTAGCAGACGAACGTCGACGCCTCGCTGGGCGGCTCGAATCAGGCGACGACGCAGCGCAAATGTTGGCACAAAATAGGGCGTACATAGCCACAGTCGTTGGCGAGACTGGTGGACTCGCGCGTAGAGTGAGTGCCGAATGGCCTGGTAGCGATAGCCACGCCCCGAGATGACCCTGCCCCTGACACCCTCTTCGTGCGGCTCGGCTACCCGCGCCTCCGGCAGTGCCAGACGCGGCCCTTGCGGGGACGCATAGCGGGTCAGCCGCGAACGCCACAAGCGACGAAACAGCGCCTCCCAGTCGGCCACCACGGGCCCTTCGACCCGGGCGGCGATTTCGTACCAGGCCTCCAGGAATTCATCCACCGCGCCAAACCCGCCCGTGAAGGCTACCTCGCCATCCACCACCACGATCTTGCGGTGGTCACGGCTCAGGTTGCGTGCCAGCGAGTGGAAGCCAATCGGGTTGAACAGCTGCAAGGCCACGCCCGCTGCCTGCAAACGTTCACGGTCGCTTCGCTCCAACCCCATGGCGCCATAGCCATCTAGCAATAGATAGGTTTTCACCCCTCGCCGCGTTGCGGCTGCTAACGCGTCAATGACTTGGTTTGCGAGCTCGCCGGACTCCATCAAATAGAGTTCCACCAGCACGTAGTGCTGCGCCTGACTCACCGCCTCAAACATCGCCGGTAAAAAGCGCGATGCTTCCGGCAGCAGAATCACACGATTTCCTTCTCGCCACTCGTGCTGCATAGAGACTCCTTCTCTTGCTACGCTGCTTCATCCACGCTCAGCGGCTGAGTGAACGATGAACGTACAGATCGTAGCGGCTCGTTTTGCCTTCCAGCGTGTGCTGCGGCGCAGGCCCAGCAATGGGCGGCGCCTTACGCGGGCGTTTCACCACCACGCGGTGGGTTGCCACCTCCAGCGCCGCTGCTAATAAGCGCGGGGCATCGTCATCATCCCCGGCCAGCTCACGAAACACGCGCATCTCTTTTTTCACCAGCGCGGACTTTTCGCGATGGGGGAACATGGGGTCCAGATGAATGACCTGAGGCGCAAACTCAGCATCAGCGATGAGAGCTGCCAACTGTTCCGCGGCGTCGCCATGGCGAAGTGCCATTCGCCCGGCAATCAATGCCGTTTCATCTGCGCTAGCGGCACGTTCAAGGCCATCTTGCAGCAGCGCCGCAATGGCTTCGACCCGCTCAATCATTAGCACCTGCGCGCCTAGGCTTGCCAACACAAAGGCGTCGCGGCCAAGGCCTGCTGTGGCATCAACCACGCTCGGCGTGATGCCCTTGGTAAGCCCGCAGGCTTTGGCCACCAATTGCCCACGGCCGCCGCCGAACTGACGGCGGTGCGCGGCCTTGCCCGAGACAAAATCAACGCTGAGCGGCTTGCCGTACTGGCGCTCATCCCCCGCTAAGGCAAGCTGACCATTCACATACCCCAGGGTTAGCCCTGGCGGCAGGGCCACCTGTGGCACCGGCTGGCTCATGCCGGTTTTTTCCAGGCAACATTATTGCGCAAGTACACCGGCTGCGCTTCATGGGCCGCCCGGCCTAAGCCTGCGTCCAAGTCGCGGGCGGCCAGCCAGGCCATCTCCTCTGCGCGCGGTTCTAAGTCCGTGAGATGTTGCGACATACTGGCCTGCACGCCGACAGCAAACTCATCCCACAGGCTAAAGCCCGAGCCTACGCCCACCCAATCGGTCTCGTCGGCCGGCAAGCGGAATGCACCGGGCGCGATGACGACCTCGTCACTTTGTAAGCTTAGGGTATCGTTCAAGCAGTGCCAGGTGGCCGCATACACTTCGCCCATGCGCGCATCCAACGCGGTGACTACATGGCGAAAGTGATAACGCCGATGCGCTTGTAGCGCGAGCGCCTCCAAGGTCGAAATGCCGAGCAGCGGGCAGTCCAAGCCAAACGCCAGGCCTTGGGCAGCACCGGCCGCAATGCGCAGGCCGGTAAACGAACCGGGACCACGCCCGAACGCAATGGCGTTCAGCGCTTGAGGGGCAATGCCCGCATCAGCGAGCAGCTCATCCACCATCGGCATCAAGCGCTTGGTGTGCGCGCGTGGCGTCATTTCATAGCGCGCCAAACAGTCATGCTGACCGCTTGCTTGGCGGAGCAAAGCCGCAGAACAGGCGCTGGAGGAGGCATCCAGTGCCAGAAGGTATAACGACGACATAGCGGTGTTGCACTCCGTAAAAATAGGCCTCTAGTATACCGTCACACGCCTGAAACGACGATGGCCCGCAGGAAGCCTGCGGGCCATCGTGACACGTGACGCTGCGGCGCGCTTAGCTCAGCGCTTCTTTCACCTGGCGCGTGATGTCCGCCACGCTGCCCACGCCCTCTACGCGGTGGTATTGGGGCGCGGCGGCTGGGTCCTCTTTCGCCCACTGTTTGTAGTATTCCACCAGCGGCGCGGTTTGGTCGTGGTAGACCGACAGACGATTGCGTACCGTAGACTCTTGATCGTCTTCACGCTGAATCAGCGCTTCGCCGGTCACATCGTCTTTGCCCGGCTCTTTGGGCGGATTGTGCTCAACGTGGTACACGCGACCTGAGGCCGGGTGAACACGGCGACCTGCTAAACGGCTGACGATCTCTTCGTCCGGCACGGCAATTTCCAGCACGTGGTCGAGTTTCACACCGCCCTCTTTCATGGCGTCTGCCTGAGGAATGGTGCGCGGGAAGCCGTCAAACAGGAAGCCATTCTCACAGTCGGGCTGGCTAATGCGCTCTTTGACCAAGTCGATGATGATATCATCCGACACCAGACCACCGCTGTTCATAATCTCTTTGACCTTTAGGCCCAGCTCAGTGCCGTCCTTGATAGCGGCGCGCAGCATATCCCCGGTGGAAATTTGGGGAATCTTAAACTGCTCACAAATAAACTGAGCCTGAGTCCCCTTCCCCGCGCCGGGGGCACCCAACAGGATTAAACGCATGGCACTGCTCCTTGAATGATCGTCTTGAATGGTAGTGATAGATGAAATCAATGAACTGACAATAACCGTGCCGTTCAGGCGACACAACTCCCCAAAAGCCTGAGAGCACGATTATTTTGTGTTTTTTTGAGCAAAAACAGCAAAGTGGCCAGCGTTAGTACTTTGGTCACCCTGTTTGCGCCAAGCCACCGTTTACGCGGCTAAGCCGTTATAAACACAAGCGGCGCCCGAAAGGGCGCCGCTTGTGGCTTGCTCTTATGTCCGCTTACAACAGTAAGCGACGGATATCGGTGAGCACGTCCGCCAGGAAGGCGGTGAAGCGCGCTGCATCCGCACCGTTGATCGCGCGGTGATCGTAGGAGAGCGACAGCGGCATCATCAAGCGCGGCTGGAAAGCACTGCCATCCCATACCGGCTTCATCTGCGCTTTCGATACACCCAAGATCGCGACCTCAGGGGCGTTGACGATCGGCGTGAAGGCCGTGCCACCAATCGAACCCAGGCTCGAAATGGTGAAGCAGCCACCGGTCATCTCTTCCCGCTTGAGCTTCTTGGTTTGCGCTTTCTTGCCCAGCTCCGCCATCTCCTTGGCAATCTCAATCAAGGACTTCTTATCGGCGTCGCGCAGCACGGGCACCATCAGACCGTCCGGCGTATCCACCGCGATACCGATATGGACGTACTTCTTCCACACCAGCGTATCGCCGTCGCCTTTCAAGCTGACGTTGAACTGCGGGAACTTGCGCAGTGCAAAGGCACAGGCCTTGACCAGGAAGGGCAGCGGCGTGAGCTTGGCTCCCTGGGCTTCGGCTTCCGCCTTCATAGCTTTACGGAAGTTCTCAAGCTCGGTGATGTCGGCTTCATCGAACTGAGTCACATGGGGTACGTTGAGCCAGCTGCGGTGCAGGTTCGTTGCGCCCATCTTGAGCAGGCGACCCATCGGCTTCTCTTCCACTTCACCAAACTGGCTGAAGTCGACTTCCGGCACGGCGGGGATACCTGCACCACCGCTGGCAGCAGGAGCGGCTGCCTGGGCTTTGCCCTGGTTCGCAATGGCTTGCTTAACGTACGCTTGTACGTCCTCTTTCAGCACGCGGTCTTTCGGGCCGCTGGGCTTCACGAGGCCAAGGTCGACACCTAGCTCACGGGCCAGCATGCGTACTGCGGGTCCTGCGTGAACCAGCTTGCCGTCACGCGGCTTATGCGCGGCCATTTGCGCTTCGGGGCTGGGAGAACCCGCCGGAGAAGCCTGCTTGGCGCTGGGTGCGCTCTGCGGCTTGCTATCCGCCTTTTCAGGAGCTGCTTTTTTGGGTGCGGCTTTCTTGGCACCCGCGACTTCCATATAGCCGATCACGTCACCTTCGGAGACCGTATCACCCTCTTTGACGGTGAGCTCCAGAATCTTGCCCTTGAAGGGGCTTGGCACGTCCATGGAGGCCTTGTCAGACTCCAGAGTGATCAGCGGGTCTTCGATGTCAACTTCATCGCCAGCGGCAACACCAATTTCGATAATCGGCACGTCAGAAGAGCCCGACAGATCCGGCACGCGAATCTCTTTGCGTTCGGGCTCGCCGCTGCCGCCCTCTTCTTCGGCCGCATCGTCTTCGGCGTCGGCAGATTGGTTAGCGGTGGCAGACTCGTCAGCCTGCTCAGGCGCGTCCGCGTCGTCGGTATCGTCACCTTCGCCCGCGATCTCCATCTGGCCAATCACGTCGCCTTCGGAAACGGTGTCGCCCTCTTTCACCGTTAGCGACACGATCTTACCGCTGTGCGGGCTAGGCACGTCCATGGAAGCCTTGTCAGACTCCAGGGTGATCAACGGGTCTTCAGCGTTGACGTCATCGCCTTCGCTCACGGCGACTTCGATGATCTCGACGTTATCGGAGCCGCCAAGGTCAGGCACCTTGATGTCGACGGTCTGCTTGCCACCGCTGGCTTTCTTCGGCGCAGGGGCCGCTTCTGGCTGCTTGGCGGGCGCGTCGGCTTCGGGCTGGCTGTCTTCTGCGGCGGCTTCTGGCTCGGCATCGCTCTCACCGCCACCTTCCACTTCCAGCTCAACGATATCGTCGCCTTCGGAGACTTTATCGCCCTCTTTCACCAACACTTTGACCACCTTGCCGCCTTTCGGGGCCGGTACATCCATGCTGGCTTTGTCGGATTCCAGAGTGATCAGGGTGTCTTCCGCTTCGATGACGTCGCCTTCTGACACCGCAATCTCGATGATTTCGACATCGGTATCCCCACCGATGTCGGGAACTTTGATGATTTCGCTACTCAAGGTCGCGCTCCTTCCAAATCGGATCGAGCCGGCGGACATCTGTCCGCCGGGCAGCGGTTTAGCTGGTCAGCGGGTTCGGCTTGTTGGCATCGATGCCATATTTCTTCAGCGCTTCGCCAACCTGCTTGCGATCAAGCTCACCACGGTCGGCCAGCGCACGCAGCGCAGCAACGGTGACGAAGTAGCGGTCTACTTCGAAGAAGTAGCGCAGCTTCTCGCGGGTATCAGAACGACCAAAGCCGTCGGTACCCAACACGGTGTAATCACTGGGCACCCAAGCACGTACTTGATCCGCGTAGAGCTTCATGTAGTCGGTAGACGCAATCACCGGACCATCACGACCTTCCAGGCACTTGGTAACGTGGGGCTTGTTGGCCTCGGCATCCGGGTTGAGGAACGCTTCACGCTCCAGCAGCAGCGCTTCACGACGCAGCTCGTTGAAGCTGGTCACGCTCCAGATGTCCGCCCCGATGCCCCAGTCGTTGGCCAGCAGCTCAGCGGCAGCTTCCACTTCACGCAGAATGGTGCCGGAGCCCATCAGCTGAACGCGCCCTTTGTCACCCTTCGTCTCTTTGAGCAGGTACATGCCCTTGACAATGTCGTCGGCCGGTACGTTCTCAAGCTCAGGGTGCTCGTAGTTCTCGTTCATTACGGTCAGGTAGTAGAAGCAGTTCTCTTGATCCGTGAACATGCGCTTCAGACCGTCTTGCACGATAACCGCCACTTCGTGCGCATAGGTGGGGTCGTAGCTGCGGCAGTTGGGGATGGTGGAGGCCTGAATCAGGCTGTGGCCATCCTGGTGCTGCAGGCCTTCACCGTTGAGCGTGGTACGCCCGGCGGTGCCGCCAACCATAAAGCCACGCGCCTGCAGGTCGCCTGCGGCCCATGCCAAATCACCAATACGCTGGAAGCCGAACATCGAGTAGTAGATGTAGAACGGCAGCAAGGTGATGTTGTTGTTGCTGTAGGAAGTCGCGGCGGCGATCCACGCCGACATCGCGCCTGCCTCTGTAATGCCTTCCTCGAGTACCTGACCTTTCTGGTCCTCGCGGTAGTACATGATCTGGCCTTTATCGACCGGCTCGTACTTCTGACCTTCGGCAGTGTAGATACCCAGCTGGCGGAACATGCCTTCCATACCGAAGGTACGGGCCTCATCGGGGACAATCGGCACGACCTGCTTGCCCAGCTGCTTGTCTTTCACCAGGCCATTCAGGATACGCACGAAGGCCATGGTGGTTGAGATTTCGCGGCCTTTGGAACCGCCCATCTGGGAGGCAAACGTCTTGTCTTCCAGGCTGGGGATTTCCAGCGCTTCGAAATCGCTGCGGCGGCTCGGCAGGTAGCCGTTGAGACGCTCGCGCTGCAGGTGCATGTACTTGAGCTCGGGAGAGTCCTCTTCCGGCTTGTAGTACGGCACGTCTTTGAGCTGCTCGTCGGTGAGCGGAATGCCGAAGCGGTCGCGGAATTTCTTCAGCGCTTCGTACTCCATGCTCTTGACTTGGTGGGCTTCGTTGGCGGCTTCGCCATCGCCGCTACCCATGCCATACCCTTTGACGGTGTGCGCCAGGATAACCGTGGGCTTGCCGTTGGTGGTGTTGACCGCTTCGTGGTACGCCGCGTAGACCTTGAACGGGTCGTGGCCACCCCGGTTGAGCTTCCAGATATCCTCGTCGGAGAGGTCTTTGACCATCGCTTCGGTTTCTGGGTACTTACCAAAGAAGTGCTCACGGGTGTAAGCACCGCCGTTCGCCTTGTAGTTCTGGTACTCGCCGTCGACCGCCTCGTCCATGCGCTTCTGAAGGATGCCTTTCTTATCCTTCTCGAACAGCGGATCCCAGAGACGACCCCAAACGACCTTGATCACGTTCCAACCGGCACCGCGGAAGACGCCTTCGAACTCGTCCATAACGCGGGAGTTGCCGCGTACCGGGCCGTCCAGGCGCTGCAGGTTACAGTTGATCACGAAGATCAGGTTATCGAGGTTCTCACGGCCCGCCAGGGAGATCGCGCCTAGGGATTCCGGCTCGTCACACTCGCCGTCGCCCATGAAGCACCAGATCTTGCGGTCGTGCATGTCTTTCAGCTCACGGTGATGCAGGTACTTCATCACGTGGGCTTGGTAGATAGCCTGAATCGGGCCAAGACCCATGGAGACCGTGGGGAACTGCCAGTAGTCCGGCATCAGCCACGGGTGCGGGTAGGAAGAGAGGCCATCGCCGTCGACTTCACGACGGAACTTGTCCATCTGCTCTTCGGTCAGGCGGCCTTCCAGGAAGGAGCGCGCATAGATACCCGGTGCCACGTGGCCCTGAATGTAAATCAGGTCGCCTTCAAAGTCGCCTTTGGGGGCGCGGAAGAAGTGGTTGAAGCCCACGTCGTACAGCGTGGCGGACGACATGAAGCTTGCAATGTGGCCCCCCAGGCCCGGGTTGGCCCGGTTGTTACGAATCACCTGGGCAATCGCGTTGTAGCGAATCAGGGAGCGAATGCGACGCTCCATGAACAGGTCGCCCGGCATGGGCGCTTCGCGATGAACCGGGATCGTATTACGGTGGGGGGTTGTCACCGAGAAGGGCACCTTCATCCCGTCCCGGCGCAGGCGATCCGCCAGGCGGGTCATCAGGTAGCGGGCACGATCTTCGCCCTCACGATCCAGTACCGATTCCAGGGATTCCAGCCACTCCGTGGTTTCGACCGGATCGAGATCTTCTCTTGTCTCCAGACTCATAGAGGTCTCTCCGAATGACGATAAATGACAATGAGCCCCGCCAACCCTTCGGGCCTGGGGCGGCTGCAGTGTTTGGCCACCACAGGCCTGTGAATAGCCGACGCGATGCATCGAGCAGGGGATTTTCACCCTACATTCAATGAGCTACGCTTTCATGAATGTAGTTAAGCTACAGGTATTTGGTAAAAATTAGCCTTTTGTATATGCGAAGATACCGCAAAGTCGCCACGCTGCCAATTCCGGCACGCCGCAAAAAGCCATCGAAAACAAACTATTGCACTGCAACATAAGCGCTTTATAAGACCTTTGTCGCTGCGACTAACACCTTCTGAATGTAGTTAAACTACCGTTTTATTACCTGCCTCAAGAACCACTTAACGCTACTTTTTAACCCACGCTTTTATCGTTTAAAGGCCGCCTGTGACAATCGCTGGCGGAAATACGCCCAATCGAAGGCGGGCCCTGGATCGGTTTTACGCAGCGGCGCTACTTTGGCATGGCTGGTGATTCGCTGTGGCGTCAAAGCCGGGTAGCGAGCCATCAGCCACCCCACCGCGTCGACGAGGGAAGTGTACTGCGCTTGGGTAAAGGGAGTGTCATCATCGCCCTCAAGTTCGATGCCCACAGAAAAATCGTTGAGCCTGGATCGCCATACGCCCAGCGCAGGGTCCCACCAGCAGGAGCGACCGGCATGCCAGGCACGCTGGTCGGTATCGACGAACTGAACGCACTCGCCGTCGCGACGGATCAACAGATGGGCCGATACCCGCAGGTGGGCGATCTCGGCAAAGAAAGGGTGTCCGTCCGGGGGCAGTCGATTGGTGAATAGCGCCTCGATGGCATCGCCCGAGAACTGCCCTGGCGGCAGGCTAATGGCGTGCAAGAGCAGCAGCGATACCTCGCCGTGAGGGCGTGCATCCTGGTTAGGCGACGCTACCTGCCGTGCCCTGGACCACTGCCCTGCCCTGTTTTCTTGGTTCATGATCGCACTCGCTCCTCTACGTTAGCGTTCTGTTTCACTATAATGCCCGTCATCGAAGACGACGCCCAGAGACCCCACCGCTATGGATTATCAAACTGCTCTTGCTGAAGAGATTCGCGCCTGTGCTGCCCGCCTGTTAGCGGAAGACGTTGGTACGGGAGATATCACGGCTCAGCTGATTCCTGAGAACCAGTGGGCAACCGCTAAGGTGATCACCCGTGAACCTGCCGTGCTGTGTGGCGTTGCCTGGGTTGATGAAATTTTTCGTCGTTTGGATAGCCGCGTGACATTACGCTGGCAGGCTGCTGACGGCGATGTTTTAGATGCGGAGCAGTGTTTTTTAGAGATTGAAGGCCCGGCCCGTAGCCTGCTGACCGGTGAACGCGCAGCGCTGAACATTCTGCAGACGCTGTCTGCCACGGCCACCGCCACTCGCCGCTATGTAGACCTGATCGAAGGCACCGGCGTACGCCTGCTGGACACCCGCAAAACGCTACCGGGGCTACGCTTGGCACAAAAGTACGCAGTCACCTGTGGCGGTGGCCATAATCACCGCCTGGGCCTGTGGGATGCCTTCTTGATCAAGGAGAATCACATCGCGGCCTGTGGTGGCATTCAGGCCGCCGTGGCGCAGGCCCGCAAACTAGCCAGCGACCTGCCGGTAGAAGTGGAAGTCGAAACCTTCGAGGAGTTGGACCAAGCGCTGGCGGCAGGTGCCGACATCGTGATGCTGGATAACTTCGCCATTGAAGACCTGCACGTGGCGGTGGAAATCAATGGCGGACGCGCCACTCTGGAAGCCTCCGGCAATGTGGATGACACCACGCTAAAAGCGATTGCCGACACCGGCGTAGACTGCATTTCTAGCGGCGTGCTGACAAAAGATGTGAAGTCCATCGACCTGTCGATGCGCATCACCCAAACCTTTAACGTCTGAGCGGCTAGGTTTCCACTGCGTTTAGCTGCTTGACGAGCCGGTAGCGCTGTAGCATCTCGCCGCTGCGCTCTACCCACTGCTCGCCGTGGTTCACGAAGCCTCGGCGTAGCAAGCGCTCGTAGAGTACCAGGCTCGCCTCGATCTCCACCTGAGACACGCCATGTTCCAGCAGAATACGCTCGGCATGGATCAGTAGCGTGGTGCCTATGCCGCGTCCCGCTAATGACGGCCACACGTAGAGGGTCTCAATACGTCCAGCGCTGATATTAAGCTCTAAAAAACCGACGCACCGGCCATCGCAGGCGGCGACCAGCGTGGTGTAGAGTGCTTGGCGCGCCGCCCAGGCGCTCGCCTCCCGGGGTAGCGCATTGGCCCAGGCGCGGCGCTCATCCAACCCGTAATGGGTGGCCGCCCCCTGCATGACGGCATGGTAAAATACTTCCGCCTGATCAGCGGCATCCTTGGCTAACGCCGCGCGATAGGTAACGCGGGCGGTGGGCGCAGGGGATGGTGCGCGTTCGTTCGTTTTCAACATGCTTCGCCTCAATGCGATTTAGCGGCTGGCAACGGACAACTCACTGTCTGCCGCCAGTTGGCTATTTTATACTCATCGCTACATTACTAAATACCCACGACTTCGTTGACCACGTTGGCACCGACCAACCTTCAAAAGGCAGTGCTATGCACGATCGTTCAGATAGCGCGTCATTTGCGCTGACGCCCATTGGTCATATTATCAGCGACTATCCGGATAAATTCGGCGTCCCCCGCCAGCCTGGGTTAGCGCCAGCGGCCAATGCACGTCTAGTACTCACAGCGCCGTTTGATGATCCTCTCACCGTACGGGGCTTGGAAGACTTTAGCCACCTATGGATATCATTCATCTTTCATCAAAGCCCAACCCGGTGGACGCCCTTAGTGCGCCCGCCGCGCCTGGGTGGCAACCGTAAAGTCGGCGTCTTTGCCAGCCGCAGCACCCATCGCCCTAACCGGTTGGGGCTTTCGCTGATTGAGCTATCGCACATTGATACTCAGCAAGGGGTGAGTTTGCACTTGGCAGGCTGTGACTTGGTCAGCGGCACGCCAGTGGTCGATATTAAACCCTACCTGCCCTGGGCCGAAGCGAAGCCCGAGGCGCGGGCGGGATTTGCCCCCAGCGCCCCGTCACTGCTGCCCGTGAGCTTTAGCCAGGCCGCCCAGGCCAGCCTTGCCGCCCGCGCCGACGGAGCGTCGCTCTACGCGCTAATTGAGCAGGTGTTAGGCCAAGACCCACGCCCGGCTTACCAGCGTGAGGAGCAGAGTGGGCGCATTTATGGGGTACGACTGCGGGATATAGATGTGAAATTCCAAGCGGTAAAAGAAACACCCCTTGAAAACGACGCCACCACCCTGAAGGTGGTGGCGATCGATACGCTGACTAACGAAACACGTTAGGCGGGAAAGGTAATCCCTAGACGACGGCCGACTTCTTCGTAGGCTTCAATGACGCCACCCAACCCCTGACGGAAGCGGTCCTTATCCAGCTTCTCGCGGGTGTTGGCATCCCATAAACGGCAGCCATCCGGGGAGAACTCATCACCCAGTACCACCTCGCCTTTGAACACGCCGAACTCCAGTTTGTAATCCACTAACAGCATATCGCCTTCGGCAAACAGCTGCTTGAGGATATGATTCACCTTAAACGTCAACGTCTTCATTTTGGCGAGCTGCTCGGGGGTTGCCCAGCCAAAGGTTTCCGCCAGCGACTCATTGATCATCGGGTCGCCCTTCTCGTCGTTCTTTAAGAACAGCTCAAAGGTCGGCGGGTTAAGGGCAATCCCCTCTTCCACGCCCAGTCGCTTCACCAAACCACCTGCGGCAATGTTGCGCACCACGCACTCGACCGGAATCATCTGCATTTTTTTGACCAGACTTTCGTTGTCGGAAAGCTGCTTCTCAAAATGCGTCGGGATACCGCCCTCTTCTAAACGCTCCATGATGAAAGCGTTAAAAATGTTGTTCACCATCCCCTTACGGGCCAGCGCCTCTTTCTTTTTACCATCGAAAGCGCTGGTGTCATCACGAAATTGCAGTACCAGCAGGTCAGGATCGTCAGTGGTGTAGACAGATTTTGCCTTGCCGGCATAGAGTTCTTGGCGCTTTTCCATGGAGGCTCCGTGAGAAAGTGAGAGTCAAAGGGTTAACGTAAGTAGCCGGAGACGCGCTCAAGCAACTCGCGCTGATCATCAGCGCTAAAACTACGCTCGCTGGCGTTGATAGCCCGCAGCACGGTCTGGTCACCGTTGGGCTCAAGCGCTAGTCGAATCTGCTTAACATCAGGGCCAAAGACGATCTGCAGCGGGTTGCGCCCACGCTCAGTTTCCGTCATGTACTCCACCAAGAACTCATAGTCATCGGCGGAGGTCGCGAGCAGATTACGCTGCCCCTCTTGGGTGAAATCAAGAGAGAGGTAGTGGTTCAGCTCCGCCCAAACGCGGTCGATGGGTTGCGGAATCAGCACTTCCCACTCATCGCCCTGTTGACGCAGTTGCAGCGTTTGCTCGCTAGCCAAGCGCTGAGCGGTCCAGGAAGAGGAGCTAGCCGTTGCGCTACGCGCGCCCAGATACTGCTCTAGTGCCGTTAAGCAGCTCTCAGCACTTTGCCCACTCTGGTCACAGCGCACTTCGCTGCTACCAGCGCGCAGGGCACTCTGCAGGCTTAGTGTGGCTTGCGGGGTCACGATCACGCCTTGGGTGGCGCTGCTCTCTTGAACAGGAAGCTGGCGGCTGCGTACAAACGCTTCCAGTTGTGGCCAAACGGTACCAGGGTCGGCGGCCACTACTAACCAACTTTGATCGCCCACCTGACGGCGCTCAACGTACTCAGGCTCTAATCCACCACCAATGGCCAACGGCTGCGGCGGTTCAATCTCTGCCGGTTCGTCAAGCTGTGAGCCCTGCAACGCTATCTGGGGAACGGGCATGGCATCTTGGTAACGCTGCGTATTACGGGTTTCAGGCAGCACGAGGGGCGGCGCAGGAGCCGCTTCGGTGTAGTCCAAGTTGCGGTCGTGGTAATAACCATCGCGCGCGCAACCTGCCAGTGTGACAGCAGCTGCGAGTGCCAGCGGTATCCATTTAAGCGCACGTTGTTCAAGCACAGAGCTCATCAAGCCACCTTAACAGTCAACAGATCAGTTACCCGGAAGGCCATGCCATCACCGGGTAGCAAAAGGGTTTCGAGCGCCGGGTTACTCCTCTACGACGCCCGCCAGCTGCAGTGCTTCGCTTACCGTGCCGTGGTACTTCTCCGACAGCCACGTCAGCGGCAGACGTATACCTGCTTCCATGTAACCCATGCGGTGCAGCGCCCACTTTACGGGAATGGGATTAGATTCAATGCCTAGGTTAGTGTGCAGCGGCATCAAGCGCGTATTAATTTGGTGAGCCTTATCGGCATCGCCCGCCACAGCAGCCGCGCACAGGTCATGCATGGCTTTGGGGGCAACGTTCGCGGTCACGGAGATATCACCATGCCCACCCATTAGCATGAAATCGCAGGCCGTTGCGTCATCACCCGAGTAGAGCATGAAATCGCTGCCTTTCAGGCGTGAGATTAGATCCTCAGCGCGCTCAAGGTTCCCGGTGGCATCTTTCAGGCCGATAATGTTGTTCACTTCCGCTAAGCGCACCACCGTCTCGTTGTAGAGATCGGAGCAAGTGCGGCCAGGAACGTTGTACATAATGACCGGAAGTTTGCTACCTTCAGCGACCGCTTTAAAGTGCTGGTACAGGCCTTCCTGGGTAGGCTTATTGTAGTAGGGGCAGACGGATAGGCAGTAGTCCGCGCCCACTTCACTGGCGTAGCGCGCCAGCTCAACGGCTTCCGAGGTAGCGTTCGCCCCGGTACCGGCAATGACAGGAATGCGACCATTGACTTCTTCAACCACGCTGCGGATCACATCAAAGTGCTCAGCAAAGGACATGGTCGTGGGTTCACCCGTGGTGCCCGCAGCGACGATGGCATCAGTGCCATTATCGAGGTGGAAGTTCACCAGACGACGAAGCGCCTCCCAGTCGATGTCGCCATTGACTTTCATCGGCGTCGCCAGGGCGACAATGCTGCCTGTGATCATCCGTATTTTCCTCACCTGCAAAAAGTTGAAATCAAGCTGCCACGTAGGGTGCAATGACGTACATTGAGTTAAGACGCGGCGTTGATACTTTGAAGGAGCGCGATCACCCCTGCCCACAAACAGCAAATGGTACTCAGGCGATTCGAGCCTGTACAGCGTAAAGCGCTGCGAGTTTACTTAACGCTTTGACAGCAGCGCAGCGCTTGCGTGTAATTTTCTATGAAAGTCACCCCCATAAGGAGCCTTTATGGCGATTGAACTCGGCCAGCCCGTCCCTGATTTTTCCGCCCCAGCCACCGGCGGCGACACCATCACGCTGTCGGAACTGCGTGGCAAGCAGGTAGTCATCTACTTCTATCCGAAAGCCAGCACGCCAGGCTGCACCACCGAGGGCGGCGACTTCCGTGATCGCAAAACTGCCTTCGATGCTGCCAACACCGTGGTCATCGGTGTCTCCCGGGACGGTCTGCGCGCCCAGGAAAACTTCAAAGCCAAGCAGGATTTCAACTTTGCGCTGATTTCCGACAAAGACGAAACCGTTTGTCAGCTGTTTGATGTGATCAAACTCAAGAAAATGTACGGCAAAGAGCACCTGGGCATCGAGCGTAGCACCTTCTTGATCGACCAGGATGGCAAGCTTGCCCAAGAGTGGCGCGGCGTTAAAGTTCCTGGCCACGTAGATGAGGTACTAAGCGCGGCGCAGGCACTGAATAGCCAGTAATAATGCACCGCTGGCTGTGCCCATATCGGGGCACAGCCATGCTCACGGCTAATCCTGCTTCAGCGGTGGCACCTGCGATGTTTGTCGGCCTTCAAGCCCTCTTGGCCATGCATACACCAGCGCTTTCAGCAGCGTGGCAAGCGGGATGGCAAAAAACACCCCCCAGAACCCCCAAATACCGCCAAAGAACAGCACCGCCACGATAATCGAGACCGGGTGGATATTGTTGGTTTCTGAGAACAGTACAGGGGCCAGTACGTTGCCATCCAGCGCCTGCAGCACGCCGTAGGCCACTAAAACGTAGACAAACTGCTCGCTAATACCGAAATGGAAGCCCGCTACCGCCGCCACGGGGATGGTTGCCACCGCCGCGCCAATGTAGGGCACCAATACGGAAAAACCGACCAGCACGGCCAGTAGCGCCGTATAGGGCAAGCCAAAAAAGGCAAAGGTGATATACGCCACCGTGCCGACGATGACGATCTCAATGGACTTACCGCGGATATAGTTGGCGATTTGGCGATCCATTTCATGCCAGATGCGCGTCAGCAGCGTACGCTTCTGCGGCAGCAGCGAGAGCGTAAAGCCCACCAGCGCCTCACGATCTTTCAGCATAAAAAAGACCAAAATCGGCACTAACACCAAATAGATGATCAACGACATGACATTGCCAAGCGAGGTCAACGAGAGCGTCAAGGCGCGCTGACCTAGCTGGCTAATTTCCCGCCCGGCGACGCCAATCCAGCTCTGCATCTGATCAGGCGTCACGATATTAGGGAAGCGCTCCTGCAACTGATCTAGCCAGCCCTGGCCGCTGGCAAACATGCGCGGCGTCTCTTGAACGAGCCCGACCAGCTGATTCCAGATCAGCGGCATCAAGATAAACGCTAGCGTGAGCAGCACGCTGACAAATGCCAAAAACACCATAATGACAGCCAGCAAATGCGGCACTCGACGTCGCGTGAGCGCGCTAACCACGCCTTGCAGTAAAAACGCCAGCACCAACGCGGTAAAGAACGGTGCCAACATGCGGCCAAACCAAATAATGGCGGCAAACCCTGCCACCAGCACCACCAGAAGAATTAACGCCTCTTCGTCTGAAAAGTAGCGCTCTACCCAACTTTTCAGAATACTGCGCATGGTCATGAGTGGGTGTTCCCTGCTTTACGAATCCAAAATACATACACGTCGCCGCGCTGCACCCGCGCTTCCATCACATGGTCGCTTAGCTCAGTAAATGCCGCCATATCCCGCCACGAGCCCGCATCGGTCGCACTTACTTCCAGCAGTTGGCCTGGCGCAAGGCCTGCCAGTGCCTGCTTCGCCTTTAGCAGCGGTAGCGGGCAGTGCAATCCGGTGGCGTCCAACACTTGATCGGGCTTAAGCCCTTCGGCTAACCCTGACGCTGTTTGCTCAGACATACTCTCCCCCAAAGGCAGCTTCCATGATGCTAAATCGTTCAATGGCTACATAACCATCGCATTGTTGCATAAACTGTTTTTTTGCGATGCCCACTGCGATATTGATTTAACGGCACTTCCCTGCCTGAATCAATGTCACACCGTTGTTAGCCGTGCCTATTATTCGAACGAATGGGGATGTCATGCTGCATTTTAGACCCGCCTACTCTCGCTGGGCCTGCACGCTCGCGCTCTCGCTCAGCGCTTTGTGCGTTAGCTTGCCCAGCCACAGCTATGACGACTACCAACTGCCCAGTTTAGGGGGCGCATCGGCATCGGTAAGCAATGAGGAGTTTCGCCTTGGCCGCGCATGGCTGCGCCAGTTCCGCGCTCAGGCCCCCCAGTGGCAGGACCCCATAGTCAGCGATTATTTAGAGAGTTTAGTGGCACGTTTGGCACCCTACAGCCAGCTGGGTAGCCTGCAAACCACCACGGTGATGGTGGATAACCGTTCGCTCAACGCCTTTGCGGTGCCCGGCGGCGTGGTGGGCATTAATTCAGGGCTGTTTGCCTTTGCTGAAGATGAAGGCGCTTTTGTATCGGTGATTGCCCACGAGCTTGGCCACCTTTCCCAACGCCACTACGCCCGTCGCAGCGCCCGTGCAGAACAGACCCAGCTGCCCGCCATGGCGGCTATGCTAGCGGGTATGCTGATTGCTGCCAGCGGCGGCGGCGATGCAGGCATTGCCACCGCCATAGGCTCTCAGGCGGCGCTTATTCAGGACCAGCTCACCTACTCCAGACGTTTTGAACAGGAGGCTGACCGTATTGGCCTACAGGCCATGGCAGAGGCAGGCTACGACCCAGAGGCCATGGTGCGTATGTTCGATACCATGCAGCGCCTGTCGCGGCTTCAAGGCGGCACGCCGCCTGAATTTCTATTGACCCACCCTGTGTCAGATAGCCGCCTGAGCGACGCCCAAGCGCGGGTTTCTCAGCTTAGCGTGGCCAGCCGCTACACCAGCGATACGCTCTATGACATGATGCGCGCTCGCGCTTTGCTGAGCATTTACCGCAATTCACCCCAGCAAGCGGCTTCGCGGCTGGCTCAGGAGGATGCCGAGGAGCCTGCGCTGCGTTATATCAACGCACTTATTGATGCGCACAATGGTCAAACCGACCGCGCGCTGCAAACCCTCGATCAGCTTGCCAACGAGCTTCCTGATTACGGCATGCTGCCCGCCTCCGCGGCGAACGTAGCCCTGGAAGCCCAACGCTACGATGAGGCCATTTCCCGCAGCCAGCGGCTGCTGCGGCTGATGCCTAACTATCTGCCTGCTCAGTTGACCCTAGCGGAGGCGCAGCTACAGCGCGATCCAGAAGCGGCTTACGAACTGCTTCGAGATATCACCACGCAGCACCCGGAAAGCCCCCAGGGCTTCAACCTGCTGGCAGAGGCCGCCGGGCGCAGCGGGTTTAACGGCTGGGGTCACCTGGCCCGTGCCGAGCACCTGCAGCTCACCGGGCGCGTTGACCGAGGCATTCGTCAACTGAGTATCGCCAAGGATGCCGCCCAACAGGAGAACGACCAGCAGGCATTGGCGCGCATCGAGCAGCGTCGGGAAGCGTTTATGGAGTACCGCGAGGCGCTGGAAAAATTTTAGCCGTTTAGAAACACAACGCCCGAATGCAGCGGCATCCGGGCGTTATCTAGGGCCTGGCGTTCAGCCTTAGCGTTTGGCTTAAGCGTTAAAGTTCAGCATACGCTCCAGGGGCTTTAACGCCTGCTGACGCAAGGCATCATCAACAAAGATCTCGCCGCTGCCTTCACGCAGCGCGCCTGCCAAATTATCCAGCGCGTTCATCGCCATCCAGGGGCAATGGGCACAGCTGCGGCACGTCGCACCGTTTCCGGCGGTGGGCGCTTCAAAGAGCGTTTTCTCAGGCACGGCCTGCTGCATCTTGAAGAAAATGCCCCGGTCAGTGGCCACAATCAGCTTTTCATTGGGCAGCGTTTGCGCTGCTTTGATGAGCTGGGAGGTAGAGCCAGCCACATCGGCCAGCTGCACAACAGCCTCCGGCGACTCCGGGTGGACAAGCACGGCGGCATCCGGATACAGACGCTTCAAGTCTTGAATGCCTTTCGCCTTGAACTCCTCGTGCACGATGCAGGCACCGTCCCACATCAGCATGTCGGCACCGGTTTTTTTCTGAATATAGCCACCCAGATGCTTATCCGGTGCCCACAAAATCTTTTCACCCTTCTCCTGCAGGTGCTCAATGACCTCCACGGCAATCGAAGAGGTCACGACCCAATCGGCACGCGCTTTTACCGCCGCCGAGGTATTGGCGTACACCACCACCGTACGGTCCGGATGGGCATCGCAGAACGCGCTGAACTCGTCAATCGGGCAGCCAATATCGAGCGAGCAGGTCGCTTCGAGCGTAGGCATCAACACACGCTTTTCTGGGGAAAGGATCTTGGCCGTTTCGCCCATAAAGCGCACGCCTGCAACCACCAGCGTGGTGGCATCGTGACGGGCACCGAAGCGGGCCATTTCCAGGGAGTCCGCCACACAGCCGCCAGTCTCTTCAGCAAGCTGCTGAATGGCATCGTCGGTATAGTAATGCGCTACCAAAACGGCGTTGTTCGCCTTGAGTAACTGCTTGATCTCAGCCACTCGCGCTTCGTCTTCCGCAGGGATACGGGTAGGACAGTATGGGCTTGGTAGCGGAGCGTCTAGCTCAGCTTGAGAGGTCATCATAGTCATTGTGTCTACCACTGTGACGAACAGGGAATCCCCCTGTTAAACACCAGTCACGGCGTATGCGCTCCGCATGCGCCGCACTCGGGGGCAACGGCCGCTGCGTCTCTCGCGGTGGCACGTCACCAGCCTGGCTTGCTTAGAGCCAGGGCTGCCGTGACATCTTCGGCAGCCAAACGATCTATCGATTATGCGTTAACCAATACGTTTTTCACTATTCTTCTAACTATGCTTCTCACCACGCGTCTCACCACTGGACCACCGTGGCAATCACGTTATTGTCATCATATTGTGGTGGACAATCGTTGCCCGCTGCAAGCAGAAAGTCACGTTGCAGCGCGGCAAAACGTGCATAGCAAAACGCCCCTGGCAGCAAGCTACCAAGGGCGTCGGAATTTGGTGGGTCGTGTAGGATTCGAACCTACGACCAATTGATTAAAAGTCAACTGCTCTACCAACTGAGCTAACGACCCAAATTTTGCTGCGCTAATCAAAAACGACTAGCAAATACTACACTAACTCACATCGAAACACATATTGAAAACAAAGCATTGGTGAAACTATTACCTGATGCGTTTGCTTATTTCGGATGGTGGGTCGTGTAGGATTCGAACCTACGACCAATTGATTAAAAGTCAACTGCTCTACCAACTGAGCTAACGACCCGTCCGAACGGATGCATATAGTACGGATACGGCTTGTGAATAGCAAGCCCTTTTTTATCTTTCGTCTATATCTACTGCTCTGCACGGTGCCAAAAAGCCTTACCCCGTGCAGAGCGCACTGCTTGAACCGCGCCTAGCCTAACCGCGCTTGGGTTTCGGCTTGCGCATCGCCTGCACCGGACGACGCTTATGCTTGTCGCGGCTCCAGCGGTTCTTCTCGTCTGGCGTCAGCTCAGGCACTTTGCGGGTTTCCAGGTTGGCCAGCGTCGCTAAGTCATCCACCTCATCCTGAGAGAGTTCGACCCACTCACCGGCTTTCGCCCGCTTGTCGAGGAAGATATTGCCGTAGCGCACACGCTTCAGGCGGCTAACGGTAAGCCCCTGGGACTCCCACAGGCGGCGCACTTCACGGTTGCGGCCTTCCAGAATCACCACGTGGAACCAGGTGTTAATGCCTTCGCCACCAAACTCCTGCACGTCGGTAAAGCGCGCTGGGCCATCTTCCAGCATCACACCGTCGACCATGGCGACGATATGCTCGCGCTTGACGTCGCCCATGACCCGCACCGCGTACTCACGCTCCACCTGGGTGGAGGGGTGCATCAAGCGGTTGGCAAGTTCACCGTCGGTGGTGAACAGCAGCAAGCCGCTGGTATTGATGTCCAAGCGGCCAATGGCAATCCAGCGCTCGCCTTTCAGGCGCGGTAGGCGCTCAAAGACCGTGCGACGGCCTTCCGGGTCTTTACGGGTGCACAGCTCGCCTTCCGGCTTGTTGTACATAATGACCCGGCGCGGCACTTCCTCTTCCGGACGCAGCGTCACCGGGCGGTCATCAAAGCTGACCTTATCCCGCGCTTCCACTCGGTCGCCCAGTTTGGCCACTTGGCTATTCACCTTCACCCGACCATCGGCAATGGCAGTTTCCATTTCACGGCGGGAGCCAAGGCCCGCGCGGGCCAGCACTTTCTGCAGTTTTTCGCTGGTAGGCGGCGTGGTGTTGTTACTTTCACTCATGGTCGTCTGACCTCACATCGTTGGTCTGCGTGTCAGCGTCCTCATGTTGACGCTGCGCACGTGCCGCTAGCCGCGCCTCTAAATCGGCAAAGCTGAGCGGCTGGGTTAACGCCGTCTCGGCGTGGTGGTCGGCACTCTCTGCCAACGTATTCTCATCTTGCTGGGGTGGCGCATCCTGCACGCTTTGCACCGTTTCGTCCAGTGCTAGCGGCGGGTTTTGTTCGGATGATGCCTCCTCCAGAGAAAGCGCTTCGCGATCGTCACCGTTGACCAGGGTATACATGGGCGGCAGCGCATCCAGGGTTTTCAGCCCGAAGTCATCCAAAAAGCTGCGCGTGGTGGCATAGACCGCCGGACGGCCCGGCACGTCCCGGTGGCCCACCACGCGTATCCAGCCGCGCTCCATCAGCGTGCGAATAATCGAACTGCTGACGCTCACACCGCGCACATCTTCGATATCACCCCGAGTCACCGGTTGGCGGTAGGCAATTAGCGCCAGCGTTTCCAAGAGTGCTCGAGAGTAGCGCTGGGGGCGCTCGTCCCACAGCCGCGAGACCCAGTGGGCCAAGCGTGGGCGAATGCGTAGCTGAAAGCCAGAGGCGGTCTCGACCAGTTCCAGCGCGCCGTTATCGTGGCGCAGCGCTAGCCGTGACAGCGCTTCCCTCAACGCTTTGCGGGAAGGGCACTCGTCGGCCAAAAATAGTGTTTCCAGGCGCTCAACCGGCAGCGGTTCACCCGCTGCTAGCAGCGCCGCTTCAATAATGTCATCTAACGTGGTGTCTCTCACCGCGACTCCTCGTCAGGTTCAAACACAGACTCTTCGAATGCTGAGGCGGCATCGCCCTGCTCCTCTTCCAAACGCTCGAATGCGTCCTCTTCCCCATCGACCAGCGCCGCTTGGCGGGCACGCACATGAATGGGCGACAGCGGTGCATTTTGAACAATCTCAATCATGGCTTCTTTGGCAAGCTCTAGAATGGCCATAAAGGTCACGACTACACCGGCACGTCCCTCTTCCAGGGTAAACAGCGCTTCAAACGGCGTATAACGGCCGCTCTCGCCATCCTGACTGAGCTGCTCCATGATTTTCAGCATGCGCTCGCGGGTGGAGAGCACTTCACGGCTGATCTGGTGGGCCTGGGCCAGCTCGGCGCGCTTGAGAATATCGGACAGTGCTCCCAGCAGCTCATCAAGCTCTACATCGGGATGGATCACCCGCGTTTCCAGCGGCGGTAAGCCCGCCTGCACGCTGAACCAGTCCCGGCCGACGCGGGGCAGCGTATCCAGCGCCTCAGCGGCCTCTTTTAGGCGCTCATACTCCTGCAGGCGGCGAATCAGCTCGGCGCGGGGATCCTCTTCCTCCTCGCCTTCCGCTTTGGGAGGGCGTGGCAGCAGCGTCCGGGATTTAATCTCCGCCAGCATGGCAGCCATTAGCAGGTACTCACCCGCCAGCTCAATCTCCATGGCTTTCATCAGCTCCACGTATTCAATGTACTGGTGGGTGATGGTGGCCACGTTGATGGTCAGAATATCCAGGTTCTGCCGCCGAATTAAATACAGCAGCAGATCCAGCGGCCCCTCGAACGCTTCCAGGAAGACCCGGAGCGCCTCGGGGGGAATATAGAGATCTTCCGGCAGCTGCGTAATGGGCTCATCGAACAGGCGCCCAAGGGCCTCCACGGTGGGCTCCACCGCAGAGGGCATCGCGTCTTGATCCGGCACGGCGCTGGGCGTCTCGCTCACGCGGGTCGAGTCCTTGTCAGTTGAAAACGGCAGTGTAACAGCGCTCCATCAATGCGGCATCTCGGCCGCCTCGGCGGCTTTACGATAGCGGCCCTGATAGTCGAACAGCTTGTCGCGGATTTGAAAGTGGCGGCCTACCTTTCTACCCACCACAAAGTCGGGATGGCGCAGGCGAGACTGGGCAGCCACCACGTCGTCTGGCGTTGCTGGCTGCCACGGCACGCCCGGCGCGCGCAGGTGGGCGCGCAAGAAGACCGCATAAAAGGCGCGGCTCTGGGCGGCGGTCTCCAGGGCAAACCATTCGCTCAGGCTGGCACCGTCTTCGTCATGATAGGTCACTTTGAGACGCGGCAGGCCGCGCCCGTTGGTGGTCGCCTCCAGCTGCATGCCGCTCACCCGCAGTACTTTGGCGTCCTTGAGCCGCAGCGCCTCCTTGAGCTTGTCATCGGCATCCACCAGCAGCTTCTCGCAGCCATGGCAGCGCCGGGCAGCGATATCGTTCTCTGCCCCGCACGCATCGCAGACCTTGAAGCGAAAGCGAAAGGTGCACTGGCTACGGCGTCCGGTGTCGTCCTCCACCAGCCCCTGGCAGCGGCGGCCAAAATGCTCGATCACCAGCTCACCGTCGCGCTTGCCCCAGAACAGGTTCGCGTGACCGCAGTCCGGGCAGGGCACCTGCACCGGTTCGCTATCGCTATCCGGCTTGGGTTCGCCTACTTCCGGGGCGTAGAGATCCCACGGGTTGCCCGCATAGTCGAGAATCAAGCACTCCTCTTTACCCGGCGAGAGGCGCAGCCCGCGACCAACGATCTGCTGATACAGGCTGACCGACTCGGTGGGCCGCAGAATCGCGATCAGATCCACATGGGGGGCATCGAACCCGGTGGTTAATACCGCCACGTTGACCAGATACTTGAGCTTGCGCGCCTTGAACGCATCGATCAGCGCGGTGCGCTCGGCGGAGACCGTCGCACCGGTGATCAGCGCGGATTGGTCGGCAGGCAGATACCCCATGATCTCTTCGGCGTGGGCGACCGTCGCGGCAAAAATCATCACCCCCTGGCAGTCGGCCGCCTGCTCGACCACTTGGGCAATGATGCCCGGCGTGGCGCGACTTCCGGCCACCACCCGATTAAGCTCTTCTTCCCGAAACAGCCCACTAGAGGAGGGAGCAAGCGCCGAGAAGTCGTACCCTTCAATGGCCATATCCAGCCGTTTGGGTGCGGCCAAAAAGCCTTGCTTGACCATTAGGCGCAGCGGCTGCTCGAACACGCAGTCGGCAAAAAAGCTCTCTTCTGAACCGCGCACCATCCCGTGGTGGTGGCGGTGGTAGATAAAACCCTGCCCCAAACGAAACGGGGTGGCGGTTAGGCCGAGGATTTTTAGCTGCGGGTTCTGGCTCCGCAGGTGCTCAATTACTTGGCGATAGCTGGAGTCCTCCTCCAGCGATACCCGATGGCACTCGTCGATTACCAGCAGAGTAAAGCTGGCGTCGTTGAACTGCTCCAGGTTACGCACCACCGACTGCACCGAGCCAAACACCACTTGGCGGCTAGCCTCTTTGCGCTTTAACCCGGCGCTGAAGATATCCGCCTCCAAGCCGTAGGCTTGGTACTTGGCGTGGTTCTGCTCCACCAGCTCGCGTACGTGAGCCAACACCAGCACCCGCCCACGGGCGAGTCTCGCCAGTTCAGCGATCACCAGCGACTTGCCGCTGCCTGTCGGCAGCACCACTACGGCGGGGGCGCTGGTGGCGCGAAAGTGGCTGACTACCCGCTTGACCGCCTCGGTTTGGTAGGGGCGCAGCGAAGGCGCTGCCCCGTTAGCCAAGAAAGGCGGCCCGGAGGCCGCCTTTTCAGGATGTGTCATCCATCACCTTTCGGGTTGGTCACATGATGTTAGCCCAGCCATACCCGCGCATTGCGGAACAAGCGCAGCCACGCACCATCTTCGGTCCACTCCGCCGGACGCCAGGAGTTAGTGACCGCGCGGGTCACCCGCTCGGGGTGCGGCATCATGATCGTCACGCGGCCATCCGGCGTGGTCAGGCCGGTAATGCCCGACGGGGAGCCGTTGGGGTTGGCCGGGTAGCGCGTAGTGACTTGACCGTAGTTATCGATATAGCGCAGGGCAATTTGGCTGCTCGACTGCATGCTGCGCAGGTGCGCCGTATCGCGGAACTCGGCGCGGCCTTCCCCGTGGGCCACAGCGATGGGCAGCTTGGAGCCTTCCATACCCGCCAGCAGAATCGAGGGGCTCTTCTCGACCCGAACCATGGAAACGCGGGCCTCGAACTGCTCGGACTCGTTGCGCACAAAGGCAGGCCAGTTTTCCGCACCGGGAATCAGCGTTTTGAGCTGCGAGAGCATCTGGCAGCCGTTACACACGCCCAGCGAGAAGCTGTCGTCTCGGTTGAAGAAAGCTTCAAACTGCTCGCGGGCGCGTTCATTGAATAGCACTGACTTCGCCCAGCCGCCGCCTGCTCCCAGCACGTCGCCGTAGGAGAAACCGCCACAGGCCACTAAGCCTTTGAACTCCTCCAGGGAGACACGGCCTTCCAGGATGTCGCTCATGTGCACGTCCACCGCATCGAAGCCCGCTTTGTGGAAGGCCCAGGCCATCTCTACCTGACCGTTGACGCCCTGCTCGCGCAGCACGGCCACCGCCGGCTTGGTGGTGTTGATATACGGCGCGCTGATATCGTCGTTGATATCGAAAGTCGGTGCGGCGCTGAGGCCCGGGTCGCGAACGTCGAGCAGGTTGTCGAACTCGTTCTTCGCGCATTCCGGGTTATCCCGTAGCGCCTGCATGCGGTAGCTGGTCTCGGACCAGGTGCGTTGGGTTAGCTGACGGGTAGTCTCCAGCAGCGGCTCTTCGAACAGCGTGACACGCACTTGGTCGTCGTAACGCGGGCGAGCAATCACGCCGCAGGTTTCGATACCGGCCATGGCGAACTGCGTCAGCACCTCTTCGGTGTGCTCACGGCTTACCTGGATCACCGCCCCCAGCTCTTCAGAGAACAGCGCGTTGAAGGCTTCTACCGGCTCGTCGATCAGCCAGTCGAGCTTGATTTCGAGACCGGCGTGCGCGGCAAAAGCCATCTCCAGCAGCGTCACCAACAGGCCACCGTCGCTGCGGTCGTGGTAAGCCAGCAGCTTACCGTCGCGGTTCAGACCTTGGATCACTTCGAAAAACGCTTTCAGATCTTCCGGGTCGTCCACATCGGGGCACTCATCGCCCACTTGGCCATAGACCTGCGCCAGCGCCGAGCCGCCAAGGCGATTCTGGCCATTACCCAGGTCGATCAAAATCAGATCAGACTCATCCTGCTCCAGGTTGATCTGCGGCGTCAGCGTCGCCAGCGCGTCGGTCACCGGTGCAAAGCCAGTCACCACCAGCGACAGCGGCGAGGTAATGCTCTTCTCTTCGGCGTCATCGCCCTCTTGCCACGCGGTGCGCATGGACATGGAGTCCTTGCCCACCGGCACGGCAATCCCCAGCGCCGGGCACAGCTCCATGCCCACGGCATGCACGGCGTCGTACAGCGCCTGGTTTTCACCGGGGTGGTCGGCGGCGCTCATCCAGTTGGCAGAGAGTTTGATATCCGACAGCTTGGCAATCGGCGCGGCGGCTAAGTTGGTAATTGCTTCTGCCACCGCTAAGCGCGCGCTGGCGGCGGGGTTGATGAGCGCCACCGGCGGGCGCTCGCCCATGGCCATGGCTTCACCGGCATGGGTATCGAAGCTGGCGGTGGTGACCGCTACGTCGGCCACCGGCACCTGCCAGGGGCCGACCATCTGATCGCGAGCTACTTGGCCGGTGATGGAACGGTCGCCGATGGTGATCAGGAAGCTTTTCGAGGCCACCGTGGGCAGGCGCAGCACCCGATCCATCGCTTCGCGCAGGTCCAGGTTATCCAGCATGACGCCCGAGAGCTCAGGGGTTTGGCGCTCAAACGAACGGGTCATCTTCGGCGGCTTGCCAAACAGCACGCTCATGGGCAGATCGACCGGTTTGGTCTCGAAGTGGCCGTCGCGCACTTCCAGGTGGTGCTCCGCCTGGGCTTCGCCCACTACCGCGTAAGGGCAGCGCTCGCGCTTGCACAGCGCGTCGAAGGTATCCAAGTCTTCAGGGGCTACTGCCAGTACGTAGCGCTCCTGGGCTTCGTTACACCAGATTTCCAGCGGGCTCATGCCCGGCTCGGCATTGGGCACCGCACGCAGGTCGAACAGACCGCCACGGTTGCCGTCTTTTACCAGCTCCGGCAGGGCGTTAGACAGCCCGCCCGCGCCTACGTCGTGAATGAAGCGAATCGGGTTTTTCTCACCCAGCGCCCAGCAGCGATCGATGACTTCTTGGGCACGGCGCTCAATTTCCGGGTTTTCCCGCTGCACAGAGGCGAAGTCCAGGTCCGCGCTGGACTCACCGGAGGCCATGCTGGAGGCCGCACCACCGCCCAGGCCGATCAGCATCGCCGGGCCGCCCATGACGATCAGCTTGCCGCCGACCGGGATCTCGCCTTTTTGCACGTGTTGTGCGCGAATGTTGCCGTAGCCACCGGCAATCATGATCGGCTTGTGGTAGCCGCGACGCGCAATGCCGCCTTCGCCGAGCGCATCCTGCTCGTAGGTGCGGAAGTAGCCGGTCAGGTTGGGGCGGCCAAACTCGTTATTGAACGCGGCACCGCCAATCGGGCCGTCCAGCATGATATTGAGTGCGGACTGCATGCGCTCGGGCTTGCCGTAGTCGAAGGCTTCCCAGGGCTGAACAAATTCAGGAATGCGCAGGTTAGAGACGGTAAAGCCGGACAAACCTGCTTTCGGCTTGCCGCCGATGCCGGTCGCGCCTTCGTCCCGAATCTCACCGCCAGAGCCGGTGGCCGCACCGGGGAACGGCGCAATGGCCGTGGGGTGGTTGTGGGTCTCCACCTTCATCAGAATGTGGATCGGCTCTTGATGGGCATCGTAGCTGGCACGCTCGCCCTCGGCACCGGTGAGCGGCGTGGGGAAGAAGCGTCCGCCGTGGCTGCCTTTGATCACCGCCGCGTTATCGCTGTACGCAGAGAGCACGTTATCCGGTGACGTGGCGAAGGTGTTCTTGATCATCTTAAACAGCGAGTGGCTCTGGGCTTCGCCGTCGATGACCCAATCTGCATTGAAGATTTTGTGGCGGCAGTGCTCAGAGTTCGCCTGGGCGAACATCATCAGCTCAACATCGCTGGGGTTGCGGCCTAGCTCGATAAAGGCGGCTACCAGGTAGTCGATCTCATCGTCTGCCAGCGCAAGGCCAAGTTCGCGGTTAGCCGTGACAAGAGCGTCGCGACCGCCTTCCAGAATATCCACGCTGCCAAGGGGCGCAGGCGAGTGGTGGGCAAACAGTTTGCCCGCCTCGGCTACGTCGGCCAGTACGTGTTCGGTCATGCGGTCATGGAGCAGCGCGCTAATCGCTTCCAGCTGTTCTGTGCTGGGTGCGCCGCGCAGCTCTACGCGGTAATCAATGCCGCGTTCAATGCGGCTGATCTGGCTAAGCCCGCAGTTGTGGGCAATGTCGGTTGCTTTAGAGGACCACGGTGACTGGGTGCCTAAACGCGGGACGACCAAAAAGCGCTGGGCGTTGTCGGGAATCTCTTGGCTGTCTCGGCTGCCGTACTCCAGCAGTTTCGCCAACCGCGCCTCGGCGGCATGATCGAGCTCTTCGTGGTGGTCAATGAAGTGGACGTAATGGGCAGACAGTGCCTCCACCTCCGGAACACGGTCACGCAACACCGTTAACAGCCGTTCATGGCGGAAGGCAGAAAGGGCGGGTGCGCCTCGCAGTTCGAGCATATCTGGGAGCCTCTAAAGCAGGGAGAGTTCGAGCAGGAAATCACCGGGCCGCAAAGCGGCAATCCCACTATGATACTGGAAAGCGACGGCCACACGAAATCAACAAGGTGACAGCGTCTATCAGGCTGGGTATCGTGGCAGACTGTTCCATGTTGACAAGACATCATGCCGACATTGATTTACCAACACTTTATCGCCTATTACCGGGCGTATTTCGCGATGATCGCGACACTTTTGCTTATTTTGGTGCCGCACAGTTCGTCGGTACCAAGCGGTGAACATTTAGCGCAAATTAATGCAAAAGAGTTCATCACTATTCACACTCGCAACACACCTACCACCTATTACGAAGGCCGCCAGGGGCCGACTGGCTTTGAGTATGAGTTGATGCACCGCTTTGCGGACTACCTGGGAGTTAGCCTCAACCTGAACGCAAGCCACCACCCGGAGAGCGTGCTCCCCGCCGTGCGCGAGCAGGGCGACTTAGGTGCCGCGGCCCTCCCCCTGCTGGCGGATTCACCAGGCATTCACTACACCCGCTCCATCATTCAGATGCAGCCGCTGGTGGTGTATCGCCGCGGGCTCAACGGCATTGATGAACCGGCAGATCTTGTCGACCTGGAACTTGGCACGCTAAGCGAAGCGGGCACCAGTCAGGCACTGCTATCACTGCAGCGTGACTACCCCAGCCTTACTTGGAAAGAGTCTCACGAGCTTGAAGTGGCCGAACTACTGGCGCGGGTAGAGAGCGGCACCCTGGATGCGGCGATTATTTTTGATCATCAGTTTCGTTTGAACCGGCTGTTTTTCCCTAACGTCGAACGCGGCTTCTTTTTAGGCGAGCCGCTCTCTCTGGCCTGGGCGGTTCCTAGCGGCCGCGGACTTGGATTATTAGAAGCCGCCAATCAATTTCTCCAGGAGCTGCAAGAGAACGGCACCCTGGAGCAGTTGGTAAGTCGCTATTTTGGCCACGATGACTATCTTGAGTACGTGGGCACTCGAACGTTTCTCGCCCACCTTGACGAACGTCTGCCCAACTACACCGAGCTATTCAAGCAAGCGGCCCGCGATACCGGCTTTGATTGGAAGCTACTGGCCGCCGTCGGGTATCAAGAGTCGCACTGGGACCCGACCGCTGTATCCCCCACCGGGGTTCGCGGCCTGATGATGCTGACCAACCCCACGGCCAGCGAAATGGGCGTAGCCGACCGCACCGATGCTGCACAGAGTATTGATGGCGGCGCGCGCTACCTGCGCAGTATTAAAGACCGGCTTCCAGACAGCATTACCGGGGATGACCGGCTCTACATGGCCATGGCAGCCTACAATGTAGGCCTTGGCCACCTTTACGATGCGCGTAAGATTGCCGAGATGCGCGGCGGCGATCCGGATCGCTGGCAGGACGTTCGTGCGGCGCTCCCGCTCTTACAGGAACGAGAGTGGCATAGCCAAACCCGCCACGGCTATGCCCGTGGCGGCGAGCCGGTCATCTATGTGCGCAACATCCGCCGCTACTACGAGATGATTGAGTATGTGGAGCGCAGCCGACAACAGTTTTTCCAGCTAGAGCAAACGCCAGCCAGTGAAGAACCATTATTGCTGTTCGATATTATTCCGCCGGTTGAGCAGTAATCGCGCGCTAACGTTTTTCAGCGAAAAACTGCTTGAGCAGCCTTTTGGCCGGCACTGCTAGCACGCCGCCCGTAATCTCTATCTGATGATTAAACCAGGGCTGAGCAAGCAGGTTGGCCTTTGACTCCACCATGCCCGTGCGTGGCTCGGGCGCGCCGTATACCAAACGGGCAATGCGCGCATGCACCATAGTGCCTGCGCACATCATGCAGGGCTCTAGCGTTACAAACAGCGTACAGCCCTCTAAACGGTAGTTGCCCAGCCGCTGCCCCGCCTCGCGTAGCGCACGCACCTCGGCGTGGCCGCTGGGGTCGCAGCTTGCCAGCGGTGCATTGTGGCCAGCACCAATAATCTCCCCCTGGGTATCCACCACCACCGCGCCCACCGGCACTTCTCCGTTGGTAAACGCCAGGTGCGCTTGGTCCATAGCGCGGTGCATGTAAAATTCATCGCTGCGTATCAAGGCAAACTCCGCTAAGGTAGCAAAACGATCGTTTTAATAGCGTGATGGCCGCACTGGGTATACTTGCAATCATCGGCGGGAAAACAGACAGCACCAAGGATACAGAGAATGAACGACGCGCTGAAGTCACTGGTCAACTTGTTAGAGCTTGAAACCCTTGAAGAGACGCTATTTCGAGGCCAGAGCCAAGATTTAGGCTTTCCCCAACTGTATGGCGGCCAAGTGTTGGGCCAGGCACTGGCCGCAGCGGCGCGCACGGTGCCGGATGAACGCCGCCCGCACTCCCAGCACGGCTATTTTTTGCGCCCAGGCGACCCGCACCGCCCGGTGGTGTATCAGGTCGATACCATTCGCGACGGCGGCAGCTTTACCACACGGCGGGTGACGGCTATTCAGAAAGGGCGACCGATCTTTTTCTGCAGCGCCTCTTTTCAGAGCGCTGAAGAGAGCATCAATCATCAGCGGGCCATGCCAGAAGTGCCCACGCCGGAAGCGCTTATAGAGAGCGGCGATGCCAAACACGCGCGCTTCCCCGGCCACCCTATCGAGTTTTTGCACTTGAAGGATAAGCCGGACAGCGCGTCACCGGCCGGTCAGTGCCTGTGGTTCCGCTTTGCAGGTGGACCGCTCCCGGATGACCCGACACTGCATCGTCATCTGCTCTCTTATGCGTCAGATTTCAACCTGCTGACCACCGGACTGATTCCTCATGGCATCAAGTACACCGACCCGAAACTGCGCATTGCCAGTCTCGACCATGCGATTTGGTTGCACGAAGATACGCGGCTAGATGAGTGGCTGCTGTACGCCATCGACTCCCCCTGGAGTGGTGGCGCACGGGGCTTGGCGAGGGGCCATATTTATCGCCGCGATGGGCGTTTAGTCGCCACGACGGCGCAGGAGGGGTTGGTGCGCTATCCGCAGTCTTGAACCTCTGCTCTAAACACCTCTAAAAACAGCAACGCCCGCAGTGTGCGGGCGTTGTAAAATACCGGTCAGCACAACCCTAGACGGGGGGCGCTGTAAACCCGTCCTTGGGCGCTACTTTCGCCATCTGACCGCCATGGATGGTGGAAATACCGAAATTGCAGGGAGCATTTTTCGGCCATGGCGAAAGACCCCCGTTACGGGCTGCCCTGACCTAAGTGGCCTTGTTAATTACCCACCATACACGTCATTAATGGTTTTCAGCGGGTAGTGAGCCGGGTACGGCTTGCGGGCCACGCCAGAGTCGACCGCTGCCTGGGCCACTGCAGATGACACGCGCGCCAGCAGACGGATATCCACCGGCGTGGGGATGATGTAATCACGCCCGAAGCTCATCTCGGTACGCTCGTAGGCGTTCAGCACTTCCTGGGGAACCGGCTCGCGGGCCAGGTCTTTCAGTGCATGCACCGCCGCCAGCTTCATGGCTTCGTTGATACGCGTGGCGCGCACATCCAGCGCGCCGCGGAAGATGAACGGGAAGCCCAGCACGTTGTTCACCTGGTTCGGGAAGTCCGAACGGCCGGTGGCCATGATCACATCCGGGCGCGCTTCGCGGGCTACGTCCGGGTGAATTTCCGGGTCGGGGTTGGTGCAGGCGAAAATCACCGGGTCAGCGGCCATTTTCTTCACCTGATCTGCAGAGAGCAGGCCCGGGCCAGAGAGGCCGATAAACACGTCCGCGCCGTCGATGGCATCGTCCAGCGTGCGCATGTCGGTATCGCGGGCGAACTCCGCTTTGTACTCGTTGATGCCGTCACGCTCAGTGTGAATGACGCCACGACGATCCAGCATCACTAAGTTCTCTTTCTTAGCACCGCAGGAGATCAGCAGGCGCATACAAGCAATAGCAGCCGCCCCGGCGCCCATGCAGACGATTTTCACGTCTTCAATCCGCTTGCCCGCGATATCCAGCGCGTTGAGCATGCCCGCAGCGGTCACAATTGCCGTGCCGTGCTGGTCATCGTGGAATACAGGGATGTTGCAGCGTTCAACTAACGTCTTTTCGATCTCAAAGCACTCAGGCGCTTTGATATCTTCCAGGTTAATACCGCCCCAGGTGTCGGCAATGCGGGCAACGGTGTCGATAAACGCCTGCGGGCTTTCAGCGTCTACTTCGATATCAACGGAGTTAATGCCCGCAAAGCACTTGAACAGCACGCCTTTACCTTCCATCACCGGCTTACTAGCCAGCGGGCCAAGGTTGCCCAAACCCAGAATCGCACTGCCATCTGAAATAACCGCGACTAGGTTACCTTTGCCGGTATAACGGTACGCATTTTCCGCTTCGCGAGCGATTTCGCGAACCGGCTCAGCAACGCCTGGGCTATACGCTAGCGCCAAATCCCGAGCTGTCGCGGTGGGCTTGGTCAACTCCACGGAAAGCTTACCGGGGATCGGCTTAGCGTGATAATCCAAAGCTGCCTGCTTATTTGCATCCGTCATAGTAAAGGTCTCATCAGCCTAAAGTAGAAAAGTTGTATCAGAATATAGAAAAAACCTAGGCGCCTCAAGCACGTAGTAAACTTACCTACGAAACGATCGTTTTAGCCACATTCCCTTCCATTTCGGAACTTTTCCACGTTATTTGCTGCAACTTATGCATCCAGCCATCAGCTATAAAGGTTTCCTTATTGATGCAGCGCAGTATTTTTGGAAATAAATTCCAATAAGAGCAACACATAGTTATCCACACCTGGTTGTCAAAACACCCTGTGGAAAAGATGACCAAGTAAGTAGAAAAAGAACCGCGTTAGGAGGGCAACACGTCAAGCAACGTGCCGTAAAGCAAGTGGCAACACATTCAGGCAGTAGGAACGCTAATAAAAAGGGTAGTCCCTTAGGGACAAAAAGCCCACGCCGTGGCGTGGGCTTTTGCACAGAGCACAATGCGTGCCTGCGATAGGCTTAATCCGTTAGGATTAGCCGCGCTTGATAGCAGCGCCGAAACGCTTGTTGAAGCGCTCTACGCGGCCACCAGTGGTCGCTTGCTTCTGCTTGCCCGTGTAGAACGGGTGGCAGTTGGAGCATACGTCCAGAGAGAAGTCCTGACCAGAGGTAGAACCGACCTGGAAGCTTGCACCGCAAGAACAGTTGGCGGTGACCGTGTTGTAATTCGGGTGGATACCTTGTTTCATCTTGAGCCTCATAAGCTATATGCCGCCACCTGATCCGTTGCCAGGCACCGCATACGGGTTTGAAAAACTGCTAACCGGTTAACCGCTCCATCCGATAGATTCAGAGCGGCCGCGCATTCTAGCAAACTAATCGCCGGAGGCCAATTGTCCGATTCTGTTTCTGCCCAGCCATCGTCACCTGGGCTGCCTAAGGGCGCTTTTCAGGTGCTCAAGGTCGCGTTACCGTCGCCGCTAAGACGCCTGTTTGACTACTTACCCGCACCGAGGGCTCCCGCCTGTGGCTGGCAGCCTGGGCTGCGGGTAAGGGTGCCGTTTGGCCGCCGCGATGTCGTCGGAGTGGTGGTGTCTTTGGCTTCCGGCAGCGAATTACCGCGCTCGCAGCTGCGGGCCATCGGTGAAGCGCTGGATGAGGGCCCATTACCCAGCGACTGGCAGTGGCTGTGCCAGTTTGCAGCGCGTTACTACCAGCACAGCCTGGGCGATACCATGCAGCACGCTATGCCCGCCAGGCTACGCCAGGGCCACCCTATGGCAGGGCGCACCCAAACCCTGTGGCTTCCGCTACCCAACGATGAAACAGCGCTGGCACGCGCGCCTAAACAGGCGGAGCTTTATGCGCTTCTTCGCCAGCACCCTCACGGGCTGCCGGGCCGCGCCGTGAGCGCCCACGGCTTCACCCGAGACCAGCTATTAGCGCTGCAAAAAAAAGGCTTTACCCAACCCCAAGAGATTACCCTCACCGCCGCTCAACCCACCGGCGGAAGCTTACTCGCCTCCCCGTCGCTGCCGCTCAACCGTGAACAGGCCACTGCGCTATCCGTGCTGCATGAAAAACTCGACGGCTACCACCCCTGTTTATTGGAAGGCGTGACCGGTAGCGGCAAAACCGAGATTTACCTACAGCTCATCGAAGCGCTCGCTGCCAAAGGAAAGCAGTCCCTGGTGCTCGTGCCCGAAATTGGCCTCACACCACAAACGCTAGCGCGGTTCAAAAGCCGTTTTCGCGTGCCGGTGGTGGCGCTGCACTCCGGGCTTACCGACCCAGAGCGCTTAGATGTATGGGAAGCCGCCGCCAACGGCCGCGCACTGGTGATTATCGGCACCCGTTCGGCCATTTTCACCCCGCTGGCAAACCCCGGCGCGATCATCGTCGATGAAGAGCACGACGGCTCCTATAAACAGCACGACGGGCTGCGCTACCACGCACGGGACCTTGCTGTTGCCAGGGCGCACTACCACGGCATTCCCCTATTACTGGGCAGCGCGACGCCCTCGTTTGAAAGCCTGCAGAAGGCGCTTACGGGCGCTTATCGACACCTGCGGCTAACTCAGCGGCCCAGCCGTCACCCGCCCGCTAAGTTAGAGCTAATCGACCTGCGTCATCAACGTCGCCAAGGCGGGCTGTTGCCGGGGGCCATCAAAGCCATCAAAAGCACCCTCGCGGCGGGCAAGCAGGCGCTCATTTTTATCAACCGGCGCGGCTTTGCGCCGAGCCTAGCCTGCCATAGCTGCGGCTGGATGGCCGAATGTGGCCAGTGCGATGCGCGTATGACGCTACACCGCCAGCCACCGCTGCTGGCCTGCCACCACTGCGACAGCCGCCGCGCCCTGCCGGATGCCTGCCCAGAGTGCGGCAGCGGCGATTTACGTGCGCTGGGTAGCGGCACGGAGCGCACCGAGGAGACGCTACAAGGGCTGTTCCCTGACACCACTGTTCACCGTATTGACCGCGACAGCACGCGCAAAAAAGAGAGCTTCGAGCAGGTGCTCAAAGAGATTCAGCGCGGCGAGCCCTGCCTGCTGGTGGGTACTCAAATGCTCGCCAAAGGCCACCACCTGCCCCACGTCACCTTGGTGGTGGTGGTCAACGCCGATGGCGGCCTCTACGCGGCGGATTTTCGCGCCCTAGAGCACAGCGCACAGCTATTGGAGCAAGTAGCGGGGCGCGCAGGCCGCGCCGCCCACCCTGGCCGGGTGCTGGTGCAAACTCTCCACCCGGATGACCCACACCTAGGCCAGCTGGCCGAACATGGCTACGGCGCGCTGGCCCGCAACCTGCTGGAAGAGCGCCGCATTGCCAAACTGCCACCGTTCAGCTTTATGGCCCTACTACGTGTCGAAAGCCCCCAAGAGCACGCCGCCCTAGCGCTGGCCCAGCAGGCCGCCCAGGCGCTACGCCAGTGGTTGAAGGACGCCAATGTGCCGGTACGCTGCCTGGGGCCCGTGCCCGCCCCCATGGAGCGTCGCCAAAACCGCTACCACATTCATGTCATGATCACTGCTGACAAACGTAGCCACCGCCACGCCGCCGCTAACTGGCTGGTGCAGTGGCTAGAAGCCAACCGAGAGGCGCGCAAAGTGCGCTGGTCGATTGACATCGATCCACAAACCCTGGCCTAGCCGCCAGAGCTCGTATCCAACGCAAGTCCTATCCTAAGGGAATACGGCTTTGAAACTGCGCGCCAATTGCCGATAATGACCGCTTTGCCGCTGCATTACCTGGGCGCCTGCACACGCCGCCACCGACGACATCCGGATATTTACATGAAAGATACGATTATTTCTCTGCTCGAAGGCGCGGTTGACGCGCTTAAGCACCAAGGCGTGCTGCCCAACGACTTAACGCCCACGATCAAAGTGGACCCTACCAAAGACAAGGCCCACGGCGACTACGCCACCAACCTCGCACTGATGTTGGCCAAGCCTTCCGGCATGAAGCCACGCGAGCTGGCCGACACCCTCGTCGCCGCCCTGCCCGCCAGCGATGCCATTCAAAAAACTGAGATTGCGGGTCCTGGGTTTATCAACTTCTTTGCCGCCACGGACGCCGCTGCACAAATCGTTGCTCAGGTGCTGGATAGTGGCGATGCTTTTGGCCGCAGCCTAATCGGCAAAGGCGAGAAAGTGCAGGTGGAGTTTGTCTCTGCCAACCCCACTGGCCCGCTCCACGTAGGCCACGGCCGAGGTGCGGCGATTGGCGACAGCCTTTGCCGCCTGCTGGAAGCCACGGGCTACGACGTGACCCGCGAGTTCTACTACAACGACGCGGGTGCTCAGATTAAGAACTTAGCACTTTCCGTTCAGGCTCGTGCTAAAGGCCTCGGCCCCGACGATGCCAGCTGGCCGGAAGATGGCTATCGCGGCGAGTACATCGTGGATGTCGCCAACGACTATATGGCGGGCAAAACGGTCACCGCCGATGACCGCGAAGTAACGGCTAAAGCGGATGCGGATGATTTAGATGCCATTCAAGCCTTTGCCGTTGCCTGGCTGCGCCGCGAGCAGGATCTAGACCTCAAAGCCTTTGGCGTCGAGTTTGACGTTTACTTCCTGGAGTCCTCGCTCTACGAAGATGGCAAGGTCGAGGCCACCGTCGAAAAACTGGTCGCCAACGGCCACACCTATGAAAAAGATGGCGCGATGTGGCTGCGCACCACCGACTTTGGCGATGACAAAGACCGCGTAATGCGCAAGCGCGAAGGGGGTTACACCTACTTCCTGCCCGACGTCGCCTACCACCTGAACAAATGGCAGCGCGGTTTTAAAACCGTGATCAATGAACAGGGTGCTGACCACCACTCCACCGTCACGCGCGTACGCGCAGGCCTGCAGGCGCTGGAAGTGGGCATCCCGACAGGCTGGCCCGACTACGTGCTGCACCAGATGGTGATGGTCACCCGTTCTGGGGTCGAAGTGAAGCTCTCCAAGCGCGCAGGCAGCTACGTCACTATTCGCGATTTGATTGATGAAGTGGGCCGTGATGCAACGCGCTTCTTCCTGGCGGCACGGCGCGCGGACTCTCAGTTGACCTTTGACATCGACCTCGCCCGGTCGCAGTCCAACGACAACCCGGTGTATTACATTCAGTATGCCCACGCGCGGGTGTGCAGCATGTTGCGCAAAGCCGAAGAGGCAGGCCAACCCTTCGATCACAGCATCGCCACGGCCCACTTGGCACTGCTCGATAGCGATCAGGAGAAAGCGGTGCTGAACCGGTTGGCCCGCTATCCGGAGGTGGTCGAACACGCCGCCAAGAACCGCGAGCCGCAGCAAGTCGCCCAGTACCTGCTGGACTTGGCCGGTGACTTCCACACCTGCTACAACGCGGTCAAAGTGATGGTCGATGACGACACGCTGCGCAACACTCGCCTAGCCCTGGGCCTAGCAACCCGCCAAGTGCTGCGCAATGGTCTGGACCTTATGGGTGTTAGCGCACCCGAGGAGATGTAGTTCATGGCCAGCCCGCGCACTAAGCCCACCCGCCGTGGAGCCACGTCGCAGCGTAAGTCCGCCCGCCGCTCTGGGGGCGGGCTACGCATTCCCGGCTGGCTGTGGGGGATTGTCGGGGTCGCCGCTGGTTTTTTCCTCGCCCAGCACCAGCACGGCACTGCTCCCTGGCAAGATCAGCAGGAGGTTCCTCAGGCGACGGTACTGCCAAAACCCGCGGGTAGCGATGAGCGCAGCGCAGCGCGGCAAACCGAAACGCCCACCGAGCCCTCCATGCCTACGTTCGAGTTCTACACGCTGCTGCCTGAAACCGAAGTCATCGCCCCCGGCGGAGCGATTCCCTCGACCGTCACGCCCCCGACCGTAACGGCCAGTGATGCAGACGCAAGCGATACGGCAACCGATAGCACAGAAACCGCCACCAGCACGCCTGCTGACGACCCCATTGCTCAGGTGATTGCCGCCAACACGCGCCCCAACGAGCAGGCCGCTGCCGCTCAGCAGGCACCCGCGGCCAGCAATAGCACGCCCAGCCGCTATATGCTGCAAGCCGCTTCGTTTCGTGAGATTGGCGATGCCGAACAGCTGCGCAGTCGTTTGCGTAACCTAAGCCTGCTAGCGCAGATCAGCGAAGTGCAGGCCAACGGTGATACCTGGCACCGGGTTCAGGTTGGCCCCTACGACGACACCCGCGAGCTCAACCGCGCTCAGGACTTAATGAGCACACAAGGCATTGAGCCGCTGCTGATACAGCTACAGAACTAACTAACAGCGTGCTGAGCTGCGCCAGGCACGCTTTATCTGATGGCTTTCGCTTGCGGGCGGTTGATTTTTTATCAGCCGCCCGCATTTTGTTGGGAATCGCTTTTTATACGGCCGCCCAGGCGGCCGATCAGTCATCGGGAGCGCGTCTCCCCCAAGGAGTTATCTCCATGACCACAATTGTTTCCGTTCGCCGCGGTAACCAAGTAGCCCTCGCAGGCGATGGCCAAGTCTCGCTTGGCAACACCGTGATGAAAGGCAATGCCAGCAAAGTACGCCGCCTTTACCGTGGCAAAGTGCTGGCCGGTTTCGCCGGTGGCACCGCTGATGCGTTTACCCTATTTGAGCGTTTTGAAGCGCAGCTTGAAAAGTATCAGGGCCATTTAACCAAGGCAGCAGTTGAGCTTGCCAAAGATTGGCGCACCGACCGCGCGCTGCGCCGCTTAGAAGCCCTGTTGGCCGTGGCCGACCACAGCGCCTCGCTGATTATTACCGGTAACGGCGATGTGGTTGAGCCAGAGCGCGGCATTATTGCGATTGGCTCAGGCGGCAACTTTGCCCAGGCCAGCGCCCGCGCGCTGCTCGAAAATACTGAGCTGTCTGCTCGCGAGATTACCGAAAAATCCCTCGCCATCGCTGGTGACATCTGCGTATTCACCAATCACCACGTGACGCTCGAAGAGCTGAACATCAACGAACGTTGAGGCCACTTTAATGACCCAGATGACACCCCGCGAAATCGTCCATGCGCTGGATCAGTACATTATCGGCCAGCAAGATGCCAAGCGCGCAGTGGCTATTGCCCTGCGTAACCGCTGGCGTCGTATGCAGCTCGACGACGAGCTGCGCCCGGAAGTTACGCCGAAAAACATTCTGATGATTGGCCCCACCGGCGTGGGTAAAACCGAAATTGCCCGCCGGTTGGCGAAGCTGGCCCGTGCGCCGTTTATCAAGGTAGAAGCCACCAAGTTCACCGAAGTGGGCTACGTGGGCCGCGACGTCGAGTCGATTATCCGCGACCTGATGGAAGCGGCGATCAAGATGGTCCGCGAGTACGCCAAAGAAGAAGTTAGCCACCGCGCCGCAGACGCCGCTGAAGACCGTGTACTCGACGCCCTGCTGCCGCCGCCCCGAGGCCAGGAAGATAAGCCCCGCGAAGATAGCAGCACCCGCCAGACCTTCCGCAAAAAGCTGCGTGAAGGCCAGTTGGACGATAAAGAGATCGATATTGAGATCTCCTCCCACGGCCAAGGCATCGACATCATGACCCCTCCGGGTATGGAAGAGATGACCAGCCAACTGCAGAGCCTGTTCTCCAACATGGGCCAGCAGAAGCGTGAGCAGCGCCGGGTGACCGTGAAAGAAGCGCTGGTGCTACTACGTGATGAAGAGGCCGGCAAACTGGTCAACGAAGAAGAGATCAAAGCCCGCGCCGTGGAAGCCGTCGAGCAGCACGGCATCGTGTTCCTGGACGAGATCGACAAGGTCGCCAAGGGCAGCGGCCAGTCAAGCGGCGGCGAAGTATCTCGGGAAGGTGTGCAGCGTGACCTGCTGCCGCTGATTGAAGGCTCGACGGTGTCGACCAAGTACGGCATGGTCAAAACCGACCACATTCTGTTCATCGCTTCCGGTGCTTTCCACCTGTCGCGCCCTTCAGACCTCATTCCGGAACTGCAGGGCCGCCTGCCGATTCGCGTTGAGCTGGATGCGCTAACGCCGGGCGACTTCAAGCGGATTCTCACCGAGCCTTCTGCCTCACTGACCAAGCAGTACCAAGCGCTGCTGGCAACTGAAGGGCTGGATCTTGAGTTCACCCCGGACGGTATTGAGCGTATTGCCGAAATCTCCTGGCAAGTGAACGAAGGCACCGAGAATATCGGTGCTCGCCGCCTGCACACTGTGCTAGAGCGCCTATTGGAAGAGGCATCGTTCAAGGGTGGTGATATGGATAGCCCCTTGGTCATCGACGCTGACTACGTCAACGCTCAGCTAGGCGAACTGGCGGTCGACGAAGACCTGTCGCGCTATATTCTGTAAGCGCTAGTATCGGTATAGCCACCGGCAGCTTGTCCGCTTTGCGGGCAGGCTGCTTTTGCTACTTATCGTCACGAGGTTCCCGTATTTATGAACGCCCCGACACCCACACGGGTTCACTACCATAAGCAGGCTCGCGAGCTGGAGCTTGGCTATGCCAACGGTGACACCTATCGACTACCCGTTGAATTTTTAAGGGTTTACTCCCCTTCAGCTGAAGTGCGCGGCCACGGCGGTGACACGGCCGTTCTGCAAGTCGGTAAAAAGGAAGTCGGCCTGCAAAATATTACCCAGGCCGGTAACTACGCGCTCAAACTGCACTTTGATGACGGTCACGACAGCGGCTTGTTTAGCTGGAACTACCTGTTTGACCTTGCCACACATCAAGATGCCTATTGGCAGAACTATCTCAAACGCTTGGAAGAGGCAGGGGCCTCCCGCGAGCCTGCGGGCATTCAATTCAAGCAGCTGTGACGCGGTGCCCCAGGTGAAGCGCAGACAAGCCGGGGTCGGGAAGGCTACAATGTTGCCAACTACTTATTGCGATGACCTAACGGTCGACAACTACCGCCTCGAACTCGGGAGCTAAAGCCCCATGAGCCCCACCGAAAAACGCACTACCCATTTCGGCTACCAAGAAGTGCCGGTCGACGAGAAAGCCTCTCGCGTGGCCGATGTATTCCACTCAGTGGCCGCCCGCTATGACGTGATGAACGACCTGATGTCCATGGGCATTCACCGGATCTGGAAACGACTCACCATTGAGCGTGCAGGCGTTCGCCCAGGGCACCATGTGCTGGACATCGCTGGCGGCACGGGCGATCTCACCCTAAAGTTCTCCCGCTTAGTTGGCCCGCGTGGCAAAGTCGTTTTGGCCGACATCAATGCCTCCATGTTACGCGTTGGCCGCGACAAGCTGATGGATAACGGCGTAGGTGGCAACGTGGAGTACGTTCAAGCCAACGCCGAGTGCCTACCCTTCCCGGATAACAGCTTCGACTGTATTACCATTGCCTTCGGCTTGCGTAACGTCACCGATAAAGATGCCGCGCTGCGTTCTATGGCACGGGTACTCAAGCCAGGCGGCCGCCTGCTGGTGCTGGAGTTCTCCAAGCCCAACAACCCGCTGCTCTCCAAGGCCTACGATGAGTACTCTTTCCGCCTGCTGCCCAAAATGGGCGAGCTGGTGGCGGGTGACGGCGAAAGCTATCGCTACTTAGCCGAATCAATTCGCATGCATCCGGATCAAGAAACCCTGAAAGGCATGATGGAAGCCGCGGGCCTTGAGCGGGTCGAGTACACCAACCTGACCGGCGGTATCGTCGCCCTTCACCGCGGCATCAAGTTATGACACAGCAGCATCAAGCAATCATCCTCTGGCACCAGAGGTCAGCATGCTAATCACCCCGACCCTGCTGCTGGCCGGATGTGAACGCACGTTAAATGCTCTACTTGCCCGCGATCCAGCCGCACCTGCGCGGCTGGCGGCGCTAGCGGGCAGTCGACTGCTGGTTCGGCTTGAGAAACCTCATTTGGCGCTTCTTCTGTGCTACCACGCGACAGGCGTTGATCTGCAACATGGCGATGAGGTGGAAGAGACCGACGTTGATGCCGTGGTGGAACTGACGCCTGAAACGCTCTCCGAATGGCTGAGCGGCGCTTCCATTGAGCGGCTGATGTTCGACGGGAAACTGGCCGTACGCGGGCGTATCCACCTATTGGAAGCAACCCGCGATCTGCTGTTCGATCTGGATATTGATTGGGAGAGCGAGCTGGCGCGCTGGCTAGGCGATATGCCTGCTCACTCACTGGCGGAAGGTATTCGACGTGCGGCCCGCTGGGGACTGCGTGCCAAAGACGAGCTGCTGCAGGACGTATCGGAGTACGTGTTTGAGGAAGCTCGCCTGCTTCCCGGCCGCCAACAGCGCGACGTGCTCCGCGACCACCTGACCGAGCTTGAGATCGCCACCGACCGTCTGGAAGCGCGACTTAACCGTCTCCATAAGCGACTCACGCAGCCAGCGGAACCATCAACGCCTAAGGAGCAGCGCGGATGAGCCTGCGGCTGTTTAAAATTGTCTGGGTCGTCACGCGGCACCGTTTAGACACTTTGATTCCCGCTGAACGCCTACCGCTATGGATGCGCTTGCTGCTGAAGCTGTCGCCGCTGCAGCTAGTGCCCCTGGGCCAGCGTAGCCGCGGCGAGCGTTTGCGTTTGGCGCTAGAGGCGCTGGGGCCGATTTTTATTAAATTTGGTCAAATGCTCTCTACCCGCCGCGACCTGCTGCCCGAAGATATCGCCGACGAGCTGAAGCGCCTACAGGATCAGGTGCCGCCCTTCCCTGGCGAACTAGCCGCCGCGCGGGTAGAAAACGAGCTGGAGATGACGCTGGCAGAAGCCTTTGCCGCCTTTGATCGCGTGCCATTGGCATCGGCATCAATTGCCCAAGTCCACGCCGCTACACTTCACAGCGGCGAAGACGTGGTGGTCAAGATCATCCGCCCCAGCATTGACCGCATCATGCGTCAAGACATGGGCTTGATGTATCAGGTCGCCAAACTGCTTTCCAAAGTGCCGGAAGCTAGGCGCTTACGGCCGGTCGAAGTAATCCGCGATTACGAGGCGACACTGTTCGACGAGCTGGACCTCTACAAGGAGGCCGCCAATACCTCGCAGCTCAAGCGTAATTTCAAAGACTCACCGCTGCTGTTTGTGCCGACCATTTACTGGCCCTACACTCGACGCCACGTCATGGTGCAGGAGCGCATTCGCGGCGTGCCGGTCGCCGATTTGGACACCCTGATCGCACGGGGCACAAATTTGAAGAAGCTCGCCGAGCGCGGGGTGGAAATTTTCTTCACCCAGGTGTTCCGCGATAACTTCTTCCATGCGGATATGCACCCCGGCAACATCTTTGTGAACTGCGATGACCCGGAAGACCCGCAATATATTGCGATCGACTGCGGCATTGTCGGCAGCCTCACCCGGGAAGATCAGGACTACCTTGCCCGTAACCTGCTGGCATTTTTCCATCAGGATTACTACGAGGTCGCTGCGCTGCACATTGAATCGGGCTGGGTAGGTGAAAACACCCGCGCCAACGAATTTGCCGCCGCTATCCGCACAGTTTGCGAGCCCATTTTAGAGAAGCCGCTCAAGGACATCTCTTTTGGACAGGTGCTGCTCGGGCTTTTCCAGACCGCTCGGCGTTTTAATATGGAAGTGCAGCCCCAATTGGTGCTGCTGCAAAAGACGCTACTCAATATTGAAGGCCTGGGCCGCCAGCTCTATCCAGAGCTGGACTTATGGAGCACCGCCAAGCCCTACCTAGAAAAGTGGATGAAAGAGCGGGCAGGCATTGGTGGGTTGTGGGAGTCCCTCAAGCGCCAAGCGCCGGCGCTTTCTCATCAACTGCCCGAGCTACCGGTGCTTGCCCATCAGGCGCTTAGCCGCATGGAGCATGAGCACCGTCAGCGCCATCAGCAAGTGACAGCGATCAGCCAGATGCGCCGTCAAATGAGTCAGCAAGGTAAGCGCCAGCATCGGCTGCGCATTGGCTTGGCCCTCGTCGCTATTGCGCTGGTTTGGCAGCCACTCAGTAGTTGGGCTGCCACTCAGGATTGGCCGATACTCGCGGCTGCCGGTGCCGGCTTAATACTGCTGCTCTGGCACTGATACGATGCAATCACTTGACGAAACGACGCCGCCGATTGATAAAGAGAACACCATGACCGACGCTAACCATGTTCCTGTGCTTGACGCCCTTGCTGAGGTTTTAAAGCAGCGCCGCCACGCTAATCCAGAAGATTCTTATGTTGCCTCCTTGCATCATAAGGGTTTGAACACGATACTCGAAAAAGTCGGCGAAGAAGCCACCGAAACGCTGCTGGCAGCCAAAGACGCCGAGCACGGCAGCGAACAGGACCGTGAAGCGTTGATCGCCGAAACGGCCGACCTGTGGTTTCATAGCCTTGTCATGCTGTCGCATCTGGATCTTGACCATCAGCGAGTACTTGATGAACTCGCCCGGCGGTTCGGTATTTCTGGTCACGACGAAAAAGCGTCCCGATCATAACGTTAACCCTGCTCCAATGAGGAAATGCATATGTTAGGTGGTATCAGTATTTGGCAGTTGCTGATTGTTCTGGGCATTATCATCCTGATTTTCGGCACTAAAAAACTGCGTAACGTGGGCACCGACCTTGGCGGTGCAGTGAAGGGCTTTAAGAAAGCCATGCACGAAGAGGAAAAAGAGGGCGATAAGAAAGACGCCGACCAGCCTCAAGCGAAAGTGAGCCACGAAGAAGCCGGCAATACCTACGACGTACAGGCGGAAGAGAAACGCGCTGCTGCTGACCGTAACGAAGAGCGCAAATAAGCCATGCTGGATATCGGCTTTCTTGAACTCATGCTCATTGGCATCGTGGCGCTACTGGTGCTCGGCCCTGAACGGCTGCCCAAAGCGGCACGCACGGCAGGGCTATGGATCGGCAAGATCAAGCGTACGGTATCCGGCATGCAGCGTGAGATCAGCGCCCAACTGGAAGCGGAAGAGCTGCGGCAAAAGCTGAACGAGCAGCAGAAGAAGCTCGACGATAGCTTGAAGAAAGCCAAGCAGGACGTGGAGAGCATTGCCGAGTCTCCCTCGCCCAGCAGCAATGCGACCGCTAATCAGCAAGCGACCGAGCAGCGAGTAGCAAGCGCCAGTGCCCGGCTAGACGACGCGCTGCAAACGGTGCGTGAAGATACCCCAGCCCCCACTGACAAGGCCGATCATCAAAAGGATAGCAACCACCAATGAGTATGTCTGGCGATTCCCCGGAGCCGCATAACGACCAAAGCCAAGCGCCTCTCATTGAGCATCTCATCGAACTGCGTTCGCGCTTGATGAAGGCCATTGTGGTAATTCTGGTGGTGTTTCTGGGGCTTTACGCGTTTGCGAACGACATCTACAGTTTTGTGGCCGACCCACTGATGTCGCTGCTCCCAGAAGGCTCACAGATGATTGCCACCGAGGTGGCTTCTCCCTTCTTAGCGCCGTTCAAGCTCACCCTGGTGGTGGCGGTCTTTATTGCTATCCCCTTTGTGCTGCATCAGGCCTGGGCCTTCGTCGCGCCAGGGCTTTACGACAACGAAAAAATGTTGGCCATACCGATTTTAGTATCCAGCGTGGCGTTGTTTTATGCCGGTGCGGCCTTTGCTTACTACGTGGTGTTTCCGTTGCTGTTTGAGTTTTTCACCCAAACCGGCCCGGAAAACGTTGCGGTAATGACCGACATCAACCAGTACCTCAACTTTGTACTGAAGCTGTTCTTTGCGTTTGGGGTGGCCTTTGAGATTCCCATTGCCACCTTCCTGCTGATTTTATCTGGTGCCACAACCGTTGAGAGTCTCTCCAAAAAGCGACCTTACATTGTTTTAGGCTGCTTTGTGGTGGGTATGCTACTGACACCGCCGGATGTCATATCCCAAAGCCTGCTAGCGATCCCTATGTATCTTTTATATGAGGTTGGTTTGCTCTTTGGCCGCTTGGTCCGCAAGCGCCGCGCAGAAGCAGACGCCGAAGATCAGGAGTCGTAAGCTCTCTGCGTGCCCGGTACTAAAAAGCCTCTGTCATCCCAGGATGACAGAGGCTTTTCCCCTACTAAGCGCTGACACTTAGCCCATCATTTCATCAATGCGGTCTACCAGCTTAAAAATACCGGTAGCGGCTTCACTGATACGCGTAGCGAGCATATATGCTGGCGTTGTCACTACACGATGCTCATGATCCACCACAATCTCTTCTACGCCACAGCTGCGATGCAGGCCACCCATCGCGCTAATGGCCCCGGCGACGCCCGGATCATGCCCAATGGTGACCGCAATGCCATCGCCCAACAGGCGCGGAACCATCACCGGGGCAATGCACATTAAACCGATGGGCTTGGCATCCTCTTTAAATCCGGCTAACGCCTCTTTGACGCTCTCCAGCACCTGCATGCTGTCACTCTGCATGGCAAAATCAGAGAGATTTTTGGCCACGCCAAAGCCACCCGGCACGATCACTGCATCGAACTCATCAGAATCGAGTTCGGTAATCGGGCTAATATCACCACGGGCCAAACGGGCAGACTCCTGCAGTACGTTGCGGGTTTCCCCCTCCACCGGCGATTGGTCCAGGTGATTGATCACATGGTGCTGAGCCACATCCGGGGCAAAGCAGCGATAACCGATCCCCAATTGATCAAGGCGTAACAGCGTCAGGGTGGTCTCGTAAATTTCCGAGCCATCAAACACGCCACAACCCGCCAATACGATTGCTACCTGCTTCGTCATACCTATCTCCTTGTCCAAGCCATCTCTGTGGCTGAATGGCTCACTTTAGTCAGTCTCTATTGCCGCCACAAGGCGGCTTTCGCTGTATGGCATGCCTGATATACTCACACCAAGCCCTGATACACGGGGCGCCCACGATGCAATTGCCTGGAGAGAGCCGTTGAATACCTCAAGCCCACGCCACTTCCCCGCTACCCGAATGCGCCGTATGCGTCGGGATGACTTCTCGCGCCGCTTGATGCAAGAGTCGACGCTAACGCCCAACGACCTTATCCTGCCGGTATTTGTTCTGGAAGGTGAAAATCAGCGTGAAGCGGTGGCCTCCATGCCCGGCGTCGAGCGCCTCTCGATTGATCTGCTGATTGAGCAGGCCCGCGAAGCCTATGCGCTGGGTATTCCCGCACTGGCGCTATTCCCGGTGATTGGCCCTGAGCAGAAAAGCGAGCTGGCCGAAGAGGCGTACAACGCCAGTGGCCTCGTACAGCGCAGCGTGCGTGCGCTCAAACAGGCGCTGCCCGAGCTGGGGATCATTACCGATGTGGCCCTCGATCCTTATACCAGCCACGGGCAGGACGGCATTCTCGATGAGCAGGGGTACGTTCAAAACGATCGCACCGTCGACACGTTACTCAAACAAGCGCTCTCCCACGCGGAAGCAGGCGCCGATGTAGTGGCCCCTTCCGATATGATGGATGGCCGCATTGGTGCCATTCGCCAAGTGCTGGAGCAGGAGCATCTGCATAACGTGCGCATTATGGCCTACAGCGCCAAGTATGCTTCCCACTATTACGGCCCCTTCCGCGATGCGGTCGGCTCAGCCGCCAATCTGGGCAAAGCGGACAAGCGTACCTATCAGATGGACCCCGCCAACAGCGATGAAGCGCTGCACGAAGTGGCCATGGACATTGCCGAAGGTGCTGACATGGTCATGGTCAAACCGGGCATGCCCTACCTGGACGTGGTCCGTCGGGTCAAAAGCGAGCTGCAGGTTCCCACCTTTGCCTATCAGGTCAGCGGTGAGTACGCCATGCACCGTGCAGCGTTCGATAACGGCTGGCTAGAAGCGGAGCCAGTGATTCTGGAGTCGCTGATGTGCTTTAAGCGCGCTGGGGCCGACGGCATCTTGACCTACTTTGCCCTAGAGGCCGCTCGCCTGCTGCAGCGTTAACCGTCATTTATGCCATTAAGATGACAAATCGGTGACACCTATTTGTCATCTTCCCCCTGCATACTCACCCTAATAAACATTAAAACGCTATGATGAGTACGAGCCACTACCGCGGGGGGCAACCATGGACGACAACGCTATAGATTCCACGCCAGCATTACCAGTACCGCCCAATGAGCAAATGAGCGGCGAAGCCGATATTGCACCGCTGCGTATTAACCGCACACCCACCGGGGTTCAAGCAAAAGAGTCACATACTGAAGCTGACCTTGACGATCCGCAGCTCTACTTTAACCGCGAGCTTTCTCACCTACAGTTTAATATTCGTGTATTAGAGCAGGCGTTAGACGATGCGCACCCACTGCTCAACCGGCTAATGTTCCTGCTGATTTTCTCCTCCAACATGGATGAGTTTTTCGAGATTCGTGTGGCGGGATTAAAACATCAAATGGCCTTGGGCGATGACACCACCGCTGCTGATGGCCGCCTGCCCAAAGCCGTGCTGGCTGAGATTTCCGAGATTGCTCACCAACAGATTGCCCGTCAGTACGAGATTCTCAACGACACGCTACTGCCTGCACTAGAAGCCCAAGGGCTGCGTTTCCGCCGCCGCGACCAGTGGACCGACGCTCAAAAAGCTTGGGTGCGAGACTTTTTCGATAACGAAATCATGCCGGTGATTAGCCCCATTGGCCTGGACCCCTCCCACCCGTTTCCACGGCTGGTCAACAAGAGCCTCAACTTTATTGTCGAACTTGAAGGCAAAGATGCCTTTGGCCGAGCGGGCGGCATGGCGATTCTGCCCGCCCCACGCTCGCTGCCGCGCCTAATGGCGCTGCCCAAGGAGCTTTGCGCCGAAGGCTTCTCTGAGTACGTATTCTTATCGTCAATGATTCACGCCCATGCCGAAGAGCTCTTTCCTGGCATGCGCGTGCAGGGCTGCTACCAGTTCCGCCTGACCCGCAACGCGGACATGACCGTTGATCCTGAAGAGGTATCCGATCTTGCCTCGGCCCTGCGTGGGGAGCTGCTGGCCCGGCGCTACGGCAGCGGCGTGCGTTTGGAAGTCGCCGACAACTGCCCGGACGATTTGACCAACTTCCTACTGCGCCAGTTTGACTTGGAGAGCGGTGATCTTTATCGCGTTCAGGGGCCCGTAAACCTGACCCGCATGATGGCAGTGCTGGGCGATGTGGACCGCCCCGAGCTGCTCTACCGCCCGTTTGCCCCCAGCGTGCCCAAAGCGCTGAAAGGCGGCAGTCTGTTTAGTGCCATTGCTAAAAGCGATATATTGCTGCACCACCCCTTCCAGTCCTTCTCTCCCATTGAGGATTTGCTGCGGGAAGCCGCCCGGGACCCGGATGTGCTGGCCATCAAGCAAACGCTTTACCGCACCGGCTCAGACTCCCCCATCGTCAGCGCGCTGGTCGACGCTGCTAGTCAGGGTAAAGAGGTGACGGTGGTGATTGAGCTGCGGGCACGCTTCGACGAGGCGGATAACCTGCAGCTAGCGTCACGTTTGCAAGAAGCAGGCGCGATCGTGATTTACGGCATTATGGCTTACAAGACCCACGCCAAGATGCTGCATATCGTGCGCCGAGAAAAAGGTGAGCTGCGCCACTACGCGCACCTGGGCACCGGCAACTATCACTCCAAAACTGCCAAGCTCTACACCGATTACAGCCTGCTGACCGCCAACACAGCCCTATGCGCGGATGTGCATAAAGTCTTTCAGCAGCTCTCGGGCATGGGCAGGGCACGCAAGATTGATACGCTGCTACATGCGCCTTTTACGCTGCACGAGCGCTTAGTCGAGATGATTGATCGGGAAGCCCAGGTGGCACGTAAAGGAAAACGCGGCCATATCATCATCAAGTGCAACTCGCTGACCGAACCCAAGCTGATCAAAGCGCTATATCGCGCCTCTCAAGCGGGCGTGGAGTGCGATCTGATCATTCGCGGCATGTGCTGCCTGAAGCCGGGCATCCCCGGCGTATCCGACAATATTCGCGTACGCTCGATCATTGGCCGCTTCCTTGAGCACACCCGGGTGTTCCACTTCCATAACGACGGCAAGCCAGAAACCTGGTGCTCCAGCGCGGATTTTATGTCGCGCAATATGTTCCACAGGGTAGAGACCTGCTTCCCGCTGCTGGATAAGAAACTTGCCACCCGCGTTCGCAAAGACCTGGAGACCTACCTGGTGGATAACTGCCAGAGCTGGCTACTGCAAAGCGACGGCAGCTACCAGCTACAGGACCCCGGCAGCGGCGACGCGATCAGCGCTCAGGAAACCCTGCTGTACGCCTACGCCTCTAAGAGCTATCGGGTAGGGGCCGGGGTCACCCCCGGCGCCCTCCCACACCACCGGGCATACGGTTCCGTACCACGGCGGTTCATGAAGAACGACTAAGCCATCTTACCGTATCGAGTACCGAGATCAGACCCAGACGGTCGAACCACTTCCGTGGCAGGGCCTGATTCATGTGCGACGCTCCGGCGTTCCACCAAGGGCCTCGACCATTTCCCGCTGACTTCCAGGCACGTTGCTCGTCCAGACCCAGTGCCAGGAGTTTCCGGCGCCGGGTTTGTGGGCGCTTCCATTGCCGCCAGATCACGCAACGTAGTCGGCGTCGCATCCATTGATCCAGCGCTTCCAACGGGCGCTTCACGTCGAC
>NZ_FODB01000038.1 GCF_900110265.1 Vreelandella aquamarina
AGGTAATGACTGTGTGGGAGGGAGCTTCAGCTCGCGACGATTAGAGCACCAGTGCTGCGGCAGGCTAAGGGCGGCTGACGCCGCCGTCGCCCAATAAATTGGCCTCCCACATCAGGCTTTCTAATCGACAAACAGCTGGTTGTTTACACTTGTATTCTAGGATGTGACTTATAGCCAAATAGCATCCCAATAGCTGTACTTTCCTATATCTTCGACCAAATTGGCTCTTAGAGGATTGGCAACGATATATCTAGCAGCTGCTTTTAGCGATGCTTCATCTTTAATCATTCGATCGTGAAAGCCATCTTGCCAAAGACGCCTGCCAATATTCAGCGATACGTAAGCCTTATAACGTCTCACAGCCTCAGAAAGGTCGCCGTTTAGCTGAAGCAACCAATGGATATGGTCTGGCATAACAACAAAAGCAAAAGTTGTCGCCAGCTCGCTCACGCGAGGGTGGTAAAAGTGCCTGGATGCACAACAGGCAGTATGAAAATTAGTAAAAACCTGCTGACGATGGCGGGTCGTCGCAGTGACTAAGTAGTGAGCATTCGGGATTGATTGCCTCCCTTGGCGAAGCAGATGGCTCCTGTTCATTATATGCTCCCTATAATTTTTAATTAACTTAGCACATGCTGTGTAGCATTTTCTGTAGGAGGGAGCTTCAGCTCGCGATAATGAAGGCACCACTGCTGCGGCAGGCTCAGGGCGGCTGACGCCGCCGTCGCCCAATAAATTGGCCTCCCACATCAGGCTCTTCACCCCTCAAGCAGTCAGGTGTGGGAGGGAGCTTCAGCTCGCGACGGTTAGGGCACCAGTGCTGCGGCAGGCTCAGGGCGGCTGACGCCGCCGTCGCCCAATAAATTGGCCTCCCACATCAGGCTCTTCACCCCTCAAGCAGTCAGGTGTGGGAGAGAGCTTCAACTCGCGATAATGAAGGCACCACTGCTGCGGCAGGCTAAGGGCGGCTGACGCCGCCATCGCCCAATAAATTGGCCTCCCACATCAGGCTCTTCACCCCTCAAGCAGTCAGGTGTGGGAGAGAGCTTCAACTCGCGATGATGAAGGCACCACTGCTGCGGCAGGCTAAGGGCGGCTGACGCCGCCGTCGCCCAATAAATTGGCCTCCTACTTCTTTTGTTAAGGCGCTTCGCTACCCATCATCTCAATGAGGCGTTCTTGGCTGGGGAGGCCTTGGATTCGGTCAATGCGCACAGTGCCGCCTTCAGCCTCACGTTGGAAAGCGCTGGTGGGGGTGGCGTAGAGGCCTAGCTCTTCAAAGAGCTGGTTGTTGGCGTAGACCTGCTCTTCGATATCCCGTGGCTGTGCGCTGGGGGAGAGCTCATCACCTTCACTGTGACGGTGCAGGGCAGCGGAGGGGTCGTCAGCGCCGAGAATGGTAGCGGCTAACGCAGGGCTATTGGGGGCGAGAATACCGACCATAATATGGCGTAGCTGAACCTCACCAGCCTCTACCCAAGGGCGGGTTTGTTGCCACAGCTGACGGCAGTAAGGGCAGTTGGCGTCGGTGAAGGTGTAGATGACGCGTGGGGCATCCGGGTCGCCATCCTGAATCCAGCGGCTCTCTTCAAGCAGCTTCCAGGTTTCGGCCTCTAAGGGTGCCCGTACGTGCTCGTCAAGCTGTGCCTCAGTCATGTCGCTGCCTTCGCTGTCTACCAGCGTGCCAATAATGGCGTGTTCTCCATCAGGTGTTAAATAAATCGCCATATCTTGCCCTTGCACGCTGGCCCCAAAGCCGCGCATTCCGCCCGGCGCATCAAACTGCCCATGGATCGTTAAGCCCTGGTTGGCCAGCGCCTGCACGGGGGCTGGTAGCTCGTCGGCATGGCTGGCTGCCGCTGCGCTACCCAGCGCGGCAAGTAAAGCGAAACGGCCAACATGGGGTAAGAAAACACGTTGCATAGCACTATCCTTATGAAAACGGCTTGGTGTGGGTGCCGCGAGGCAAAATATATTAGCGAATACGCGAAAGGCCATCTTGCAAAGTGGCGCGGGAAAGCTCGCCAAAATGGGTGCTCACGAGCTGTCCATCCGCGTTGTAGTAAAGCGTTGTGGGCATGGCATGGGCTCCGGTGGTTTGACCCAGGGCATTGCTCGGGTCTTGCCATACATTCTTCAAATCAAAGCCGTGTTCGCTCATAAACGCATGAATGTGTTGAAGGCTTTCACCTTGGTTAACGAACACAAAGGTAATGTCCTGCGCTTGTTGCTGGGCCTCTTCAAACACCGGCATTTCACGAATACATGGCGGGCACCAACTTGCCCATAGGTTAACTACCATGGGCTTTTGCTCCTGCTGAGCAAGTTTGGGCAGGGTAATAGGCTCGCCGTTGAGCGTAGCAAGCGGAGTAGTGGGCAGTGGGCGTGCCTGCTGTTCGATCAGTAGCGTACTGCCAGCTGTCAAGCCCCAGGCTAAACCGCCTACCAAAAGCGCCCCGGCAAGCGGTACTCGTTGGCGCGGTGAGCGCCATATTGCCCATCCAGCGTAGCTAAGGCCCGCCACTATACCACCGAGTATATCGAAGCCGCCATCGCGAATATCTAAGCGCGATAGCATGCTGTCATAGTCGCTCCAGTAACGCACAACAAAGACGAGGCGTGCGGCCACCAGCGCCACAAATAGCAGGGTAAATAACGTATCGCTGACCGCCACGCGATGCCGCTGGCCAATAAGCGCACCCGCTAGCAGGGCCAGTAAAAAGGCAAATCCAATCATCAATTGATGCAGACTAAACCCCATGGGGCCAATCGCAACACTTTGCTGCAACATAGTCACTCACGCTTTCACCAGTGGTTTAGCGTAAGTGTGTCAGAACAAGATTATTTAACGATTATCTCTCGTTGCCCTGAGTCGTTATGTCGCAAGCCTTATGCTTCAGCAGCCAGCCAGCGGACGGCATAGGGCGGCAGTGTTTCTTCGTGGTGAGCTGTCAGCGGGTCTAGCGGCTGCCAGTGGTACTGGGTAAGCGCTTGGTTCAGGGCATCGCCTGCGTGAGCGAGATCAAACTTAACATCGGTGACGTTATACAGCGCGAGTAGGCGTCGCCCGTTACGGAGTGGCCCGCGCTCAATGGCTAGCAGCTCGGGTGGCGTTTCTATCACGCGCTGCGGGGCGTTGGGGTGAAAGCAGGGCTCTTGGCGACGCTGCACTAGTAGCCGGTGCAGGGCATGGAAAACGTCATGGGTGGGGGTGGAAGGGCTCTCCAGCAGCAGTGCCAGCTCATCAAGCTGCCAGCGGCGACGGTTAATCGAGCGTAAGCGGCCGCTGCGCTCCACACCTTCGACATCATTTAGCGTGCCGGTGAGCGTATGGATATAGAGTGCGGGTATTCCTTGTAGGCTGAGCATGATCGCTTGGCTGCATAGAAAGCGCGCAATTTGCCACGGGTCTGGCCCGCGGCGGGTGCCGCACATGGCCTCAAACCAGGTAATGTTAATTTCGTAGGGTGTGTCGCTGCCATCAGGGTTGCTGCGCATGCTGACAAAGCCACCAAAACGATGCATCAGTTCCAGCAGTGCGTCGCGTTCATGGTCAGGCAACAGGCCTTCTAACGGCCGTACGCCAATACCGTCGTGGCTCGCGGTGAAGTTTAAGTAGGTGCACTGTTCAGGCAGCACCGGCAAGCTGTTTAACCACGTTTGTATCGTCGTCGCTTCGCCGCGGGTGAGGGTGTGCAGCAGCAGGGGCGGCAGGGCGAACTGGTACACCATGTGGGCTTCATCGGGCGCGCCTTTCGCTAATCGCTCCAAGCCAAAGTAGCTGATGTTTTCGGCATGGGGCACGTTGGTTTCGGTGATCAGCAGCGTGCCGGGGGCTATTTCATCCACGATGGCGCGAAGTAAGCGCACAACGGTATGGGTTTCCGGCAGGTGAATGCAGGAGGTGCCCAATCGCTTCCACAAAAACGCCACCGCGTCCAAGCGAATAATGCGCACCCCTTGCTGTAGGTAGAACAGCAGAATACCCACGAACTCTAACAACACATCCGGGTTTTCGAAGTTGAGGTCTATTTGGTCTTCCGAGAAAGTCGCCCACACGTGGCGCGTACCCCGGCGCGTAGAGATCGGCACTAGAAGTGGGCTACTGCGCGGGCGGGTGACTTGGGAGACATCGGTATCCGGATCCACTTCGATAAAGTAGTCGCGACCGGGCAGGCTGCCGGTCAGGTAATCCACAAACCAGAGCGACTCTCTGGAGACATGGTTCAGCACTAAATCAGCCATCAAGTCATAGTGGCTGGCTAGCGTTTGGATATGCGCCCACTCGCCCAGCTCGCTATTGACCTCGCGGTAGTGAATCACCGAAAAGCCGTCGTCGCTGCTCCAGGGGAAAAAGGGCAGTACGTGAACCCCGCTAATGGCATCCCCCAGATAGCTCTGTAGAAAAGTATCCAGCACCGCTAAAGGCGGCGTACCTTCATCCAAGATGGAGTCACCGTAACAAATGACCCACTGATCTTTTTCGCTCCATGTTGGTGCGTCGTGGCCCGCCGTGTTAGCGGGTGGGGAAGCCGTCGAGGCGGTACGAAAATTCGCAAGATGCTGGCCAATACGCCGCTGTACTTCCCCCGCACGGGGGCCATACAGGTGGGTAAGGTAGTGGTGAACGGTCTGCTCGAAAGGGGTCATAAAGGGCGTCCTATAAATCAACCTTCGACAAACGCTGCAGCTTGTGTGCCAAATCGTTACAATACCGTGTTGATACGCGTTGTATAACACAGCTACGCCCTAAGGGCAGCGATAAGGCTGCCGCTGACAATAGGCGATAAAACAGTTTATAAAATGGCGAATAACGGGCAAGGCATAAAGCCTTGTAACGTGCTTTATTCGTACAGGCTGACACGCTGCACGCACCACTTCTAGTGCGTACTGATAATAGGTTGACTGCCATGCATTGCCCTTTTTGTGGTGCAAATGATACCCGAGTGACAGATTCCAGACTGGTGGCGGAAGGCGATCAGGTGCGACGCCGCCGCCAGTGCGCCAACTGCCAAGAGCGTTTTACGACTTATGAAACCGCTGAGCTGATCATGCCGCGGGTGGTAAAATCCGACGGCTCTCGCGAAAGCTTTAATGAGGCGAAACTACGCGACGGTATGCTGCGCGCGCTGGAAAAGCGCCCGGTAAGCGCTGAAGCAATTGAAGTGTCGGTAGAGCGTATTCGCCAGACGCTGCGCGCCCGTGGCGACCGTGAAGTCAACGCGCGTGAGATTGGTGAAGCGGTGATGAAAGCGCTGCGTAGCTTGGATCAAGTGGCCTATATTCGTTTCGCCTCGGTATATCGTAAATTTCAGGATTTAGACGAGTTCCGGGCGGAAATCGACCGCCTCTCCCAAGAGCCCACGGATGAGCCAGAGGGCAGTGGGACACAGCACGGAGCATCGTAATGGGTGAATTCTCCACCGCCGACTATCGCTACATGGCTCGCGCTATCCAGCTAGCCAAACGCGGGCTTTATACCACCGACCCCAACCCCAGGGTGGGGTGTGTGATGGTGCACTTTGATGGCAGCGCGGAAGGCAGCATTGTGGGCGAGGGATACCATGTGCGTGCGGGAGAACCCCATGCAGAAATTCACGCCCTAAAGGCGGCAGGCAGCGCCGCCCAGGGTGCCACCGCTTATGTCACGCTAGAGCCTTGCTCACATACCGGGCGAACAGGGCCCTGCGCGGTGGCGCTGGCGCAAGCGGGTGTTGCGCGCGTGGTGGTGGCGATGGGGGACCCTAATCCCCAGGTCAGCGGTGGCGGTATTGAGTATTTGAAAGCAGCAGGCATTCAGGTGCAGGTAGGCCTGTTGGAAGCAGATGCCCGGGCGCTGAATCCGGGCTTTATTTCCCGTATGGAGCGTCAGCGCCCCTTTGTGCGGCTGAAAATGGCGATGAGCTTGGATGGCCGTACCGCCATGGGGTCGGGGGAGTCCCAGTGGATTACCGGCCCGCAAGCGCGCACCCAAGTGCAGCGGCTGCGCGCCCGCTCAAGCGCTATTCTGAGCGGCGTGGAATCTATCATTATGGATGATTCACGCTTAACGCTGCGTGCCGACCAACTGGCACTGGATAACGCCGCCGAGATCGTGCAGCGCCAGCCGCTAAGAGTGATCTTGGATTCGCGCCTTCGCTTACCGCTTGCCGCGGCCTGCCTACGAGAGCCAGGGCGCACGCTGATTATCACCACCGATCAGCATAGCGAAGAGAAACGGCGTAAACTGGCGGCGGCGGGTGCTGAGATTCAGGTGCTTCCTGCCGAAGGCGGCCGGATTGCGCTGGCTGACATGCTGCGTTGGCTGGCAGATAATGAGCAGGTTAACGAGCTGTTGGTAGAGACCGGCGCAACGCTAGCAGGAGCGTTACTGGAGGCGAATTTAGTCGACGAGCTGCAGCTATTTGTTGCTCCTACGCTATTAGGCGGTGAAGCAAGGCCACTATTTGCACTGCCGGGAATTACCCAGATGGCCGATCAGAAACGCTTGACGATTAAAGAGTCGCGAACCGTTGGGCAAGACTGGTGGATCACCGCCACCCCTCACGCTGACTAGCGCAAGCCGTCATTGCAAGGTACCCTGACGCCCGAAATCGCATACGATGCGACCACATTTTTTGGAGATTCCATGGCGCACTCCTCTTCTGAGGGCTTATCCCCTATCGCTGAGCTGGTGGACGATATTCGCCAGGGCAAAATGGTGATTCTCATGGATGATGAGGATCGCGAGAATGAAGGTGATATCATCATGGCCGCCGAAATGGTGAAGCCTGAGCATATCAACTTCATGGCACGATACGCGTGCGGCTTGATCTGTATGCCGATGACCCGTGAGCGCTGCGAGCAGCTCAACTTGCCGCTGATGGTACGGGACAATGGCTCAGGCTTTGGCACCAAGTTCACGCTCTCTATTGAGGCAGCCGAAGGCGTCACGACCGGTATTTCAGCGGCTGACCGCGCGCGCACTGTGCAGGCAGCCGTTGCACCGAACGCTAAACCGTCGGATATCGTTCAGCCAGGGCATATTTTCCCGCTGATGGCCGAGCCGGGCGGCGTGCTTCGCCGTGCCGGTCATACGGAGGCGGCCTGTGATTTGGCAGCGCTGGCAGGCTTTGACCCCAGCGGTGTGATTTGTGAAATTATGAACGATGACGGCAGTATGGCGCGTCGTCCGGAACTGGAAGTGTTTGCGAAGACGCATGGCATTAAGATGGGCACCATTGCCGATCTGATCCACTACCGTATTGTGAACGAGCAAACGGTGGACCATATAGAAACCTCTCAGGTGTCGACCGTTCACGGCAAGCTTGCGCTACATGTGTTCCGTGATCGCATTCAAGGTGCGCACCATTTGGCGCTGGTAAAAGGGCAGCCGACGCCGGAGCAGGCCACCACCGTACGTGTGCACCTTGCCGATACGCTGCGCGACGTGATGGGCTTAATGAAGGGTGAGCAGTGTCGGTGGGATGCCAACCGCGCTATTCATGAAATTGCCCAAGCCCAGGCCGGTGTGTTTGTACTGATTGATGATGGGCGTCCTAATCAAGATTTGAAAGACCAGCTAGATATCTTTCTGGATCGCGTACGCCAGCCGCGTACCAGCGACTCAGACGGTTCTGGCAACTACTTAACGATTGGTACTGGCTCGCAGATTCTGCGCCACTTAGGCGTTGGTAAAATGCGGCTACTCAGCTCTCCGTGGAAATTCTCAGCGCTCTCTGGGTTTGGTCTTGAAGTAGTCGAGCGCCTGGGGCCCAATGACACGGCGTATGAGCCAACTTTTCAGCAGGAATAAATTGATGCAACCCCTTTCGCAAATTGAAGGCACTTTTGTAGACGTTGATGGACGCTATGTCATCGTGGTGGGCCGCTTTAATCACCACGTGGTCGATAGCTTGGTGGAAGGTGCCGTCGATAGCCTGACACGCCACGGTGTGGATGTGGAAAATATCCATATCGTTCATGTGCCGGGCGCGTGGGAACTGCCCCTGGCCGTGAAGCGTGTACTCAATGTGATGAAGCCGGATGCGGTGATTGCCCTCGGTGCGGTCATTCGTGGCGGCACGCCACATTTTGAGTACGTGGCGGGTGGCTGCAACACGGCTATTAACCATCTCCAACTTGAGTTTGATACGCCCGTAGCCAATGGCGTATTGACCGTTGAGTCTATTGAGCAAGCCATTGAGCGTGCAGGCACCAAAGCCGGTAATAAAGGCACCGAAGCGGCGATGGCCGCGATGGAAATGGTGTCTCTGCTGCGCGCGCTGCCGGTAGGAGATTCTCAATGAGCGAGCGTCGTGAGCGCAAGCCCTCTGCGGCACAGCAGGGGCGTCACGCCGCAAGGGAGTTAGCGGTACAGGGGCTTTACCAGTGGCAGATGACCGGTAAGTCCATTACCACGATTGAAGCTGAGTTTCGTAGCCAAGTGGCTGACGATGACTTAGAAGATCATGAGAACTGGGTAAAGGTCATGGAAATCGCGGACAAAGCGCTGTTCCATGAGCTACTGCATAACACGGTGCGTTTCAAAACCGAGCTGGACCGTGAAATTGCCCCATTGCTTGATCGCCGTTTGGAAGATTTGGACGCGGTGGAGCTGGCGATTCTTCGTCTCGGCGCTTACGAGCTTTCCCGGCGAATGGAAGTGCCTTACCGCGTAGTGATTAACGAAGGCGTTGAGCTGGCAAAATCATTTGGCGCCACCGACGGCCATAAATACGTGAATGGCATTCTCGATAAGCTGGCAAACCGCTTACGAAGTGCCGAAGTCAGCGCCCGCCGCTTGTAAGCGGGCCGCCTGATCAAGCGTTTAAGGGGCCTTTGTGCTTGCCGAATTCGAACTGATTCGACGTTACTTTATGTCGCCGCAGGAGGCACAAGCGACAGATGGCGTTGCCCTAGGATGCGGCGATGACGCCACTCTATTGGTACCCCAGGCGGGGCAGCAGCTGGCGGTGAGTGTTGATACATCCGTCGTCGATGTTCACTTTCCCCATGATGCCCCCGCCTATGCGATAGGACACCGGGCGTTAGCTGTGGCACTCAGCGACTTAGCCGCGATGGGGGCTCAGTCGCGCTGGTGCTTGATGGCTATCACCTTGGATCAGCGCGCCTTTAAAGATGACACTGCCGCTGAGCAGTGGCTTGCCGATTATGCCAGCGGTTTTCACACGCTTTGCCAGCAGCACGCGACGACACTCGCTGGAGGCGATGTTACCTCTGGCGCGCTCAGCATTAGCGTCACCGTGATGGGCGAAGTGCCTACTGGCACGGCTATAACGCGTTCGGGCGCGCAGGTGGGCGATGTGGTGGCCGTGACCGGTGCATTAGGTGGCGGTGCTGGCGGGCTAGCGTTGTGGCAACAGGGTGAACGCGACCTGAAACACCCGTTGCTACAGCGCTATCTCTTGCCTCAGCCCCGGCTAAAGGCCGGCATTGCGCTACGCGGACTGGCCACAGCGGCGATGGATATCTCCGATGGCCTGCTAGCGGATCTGGCGCATCTGCGGGAAGCGTCCCAGGTAGGTGTCGCTTTGCAGCCCGACTCGCTACCCCTAGCCGAAGGATTAGCCGAAGTGCTGGGCAGCGAAGCGGCCTTAACCGCAGCGCTATCTGGCGGTGATGACTACGAACTGCTGGTGACACTACCTCCCTCCAAGGTTGCTCAAGCGCAAATGAAGCTGGCCGAGTTAGGCCTTTCGCTTAGCATTATTGGCCGCTGCACCGAAGCGCTTGGGGTGACGGGAGTGGCTGTAGAAGGGGCGACTGGCTGGCAGCATTTTCGTGGGGGTGCCCAATGAACCGAGCACCGGCGAGCGTCTGGCGGCGCCCCACCCACTTTTTTGCTTTTGGCCTAGGCAGTGGCACGGTGCCTTGGGCACCGGGCACCTTTGGTACTCTGGCTGCGATTCCTTTCTACTGGATGATGGCCGACCTGACGCTAGGCTGGTACCTAGGCATTGTGCTGGCAGCCTTTGTGGTTGGCGTATGGCTGTGCGATAAAACGTCTCATGACCTGGGGGTGCATGATCACTCAGGGATCGTATGGGATGAGTTTGTTGGTTACTGGATTACCATGGCAGCGGTTCCTTTCTCCTGGGAGGCAGCGCTGTGGGGGTTTGTGGTATTTCGCATCTTCGATGTCTTTAAGCCATGGCCCATTCGCTGGGCTGACCGCCGAGTAGCCGGTGGCTTTGGCATTATGATTGATGATGTGATGGCAGGGGTCTACGCCTGGAGTACTATGCACCTTTGGTTTTGGCTGCATTAAGTTAAGCCTGCGCATCAACTGCTATGCTTACTGTGTTGCACGCCTACTGCTTGTATGGAGCGAAGCCTTCTTGGGGAGGCTATTCAAGGAGATAGCATGCGCAAGGAACGTTTGATCGTGCCTATCCTCGCGGCCGTGGCCGTGATCTGGATGGTCGCGCAACTGCTATCCAGCGTTCTTTTTGAACGTAGCCTACGCCAAGCGCTGGAAGATCTGGAGGCGCGGGGCGAGTGGCGTGTCAGTCGAATTGAGAACCACCAGGGGTGGCTAACCTCCCGTGGAGGGCTGGTTCTTTCTCCTCTTTTAGGTCGGCCTTGGCGTTTGGAACTGACCTACCGGGCCCGTCATGGTGTGCTCAGCACGGATGTTGAAGGCACCCTATTGCCGCGCTTGGATAGTGTATTGCAGAAAGCGGTGGGTGAGGTCTCGGCGCCTTCGGTGCCACGCTGGCAAGGCCGCTACCAAACGTTGAGTGGGCACACCGAACTGCGTCTGGCCCTGGCGCCCTTTGTGATTCAGCAGAGCGGGCGTGAGCTGGCGGTTCGTGGTGCTCGCGTTCGGCTAGAGGGGCTGTTTGGTGACTGGCGTTTGCGCGGGTTGCTGGAACAGCTCACGCTGACCGATGGCCTTGCCCAACTCACGCTGGGGCCAACCCAGCTAGAAAGCCGTTATACCTATATTGAAGATGCCTACCATTTTGCTCAGCGCGACCATCTGCATATTGAAAGTTTAGCGCTGCGCTATCCCGCTTACGATATTCATGTCACACCCTTAGATGTGCATAGCCATATGGAGCTGGATGAGAGTGAGCTGCGCTTGAAGGGCGAGCTGATTATTGGCGATGTGCGTGTGCCTAGCGAAGCACCTGATACCTCGCTGTTAAGCGGCCGTATAGAAGCGGAGCTTTCCCGGCTAAACGGAGATGCAGTGCGGGCAACCATTCGTCGGCTGCGTCAGGAGGCTGCTTGGGGCGATGCTAGCCTGCCTATGGCAGAAGGCTTATTGTCACGCTTAGAGCCAAATTTGCTCCAGGTACTCAGTAATTCTCCGCGCTTAGATGTTACCACTATTGATATTGATAGCCCGTTGCTTGGCTTGCAGGTGGATGCCGAGGGGGCTCTGTTTTTTGATGCGCGCCGCCTGGATGAGTTAAGTATCACGGCTCTTGGTAAATCCGATGAACGTGCTCGCTGGCTAGAGCGCATCGACGGCGATTTTATTTGGCATGATGCCCCAACGGTTGCCGCCCTTTGGTTGGGCTTGCCTTTAGGCACGCGGGATCTGCAGTTTGATGTCGTTCGTGGAGTATGGCGTGTGAATGGCCGCCCTATGCCGACGCTTTGGCCATGAATGCTTTCATAACCATTGGCTAAATTGCCTTGAGGGTTGAAGTTTTCCCTGTGTGCCCACATTCCTTTAGCAATGCTGAGTGGCCCAAGCCACTAGTGACTGTTGATGGGAGGGCGCATGAGCGACCAGGATTACGATCGAGAACACGAACATCAAGACTGGCTTACTGAGAGTGAGTCGCACGATTCTCAAGAAGATAACCCCAAAAGCAACGGTTACCGCTCTGATGGGGAGCGGGTAAATTTGCTAGTGCCTGCCAGTGAGATGCTGCCCGAGCGCATCTACCTGCTACCGATTCATAACCGTCCTTTCTTTCCTGCCCAGGTTCAGCCGCTGGTCATTAACCGCGAGCGCTGGGAAGAGACCATGCGCCGGGTCAATAACACGCCACACCACACTATCGGCGTTGCGTTTGTTGGGGAGCATGGCGTTGAGTCGCTGGATCATGAAGTCTTCCCCGAGATTGGCACCGCAGTGAAGGTGCATAAGCTCAAAGGCGAAGGTCAACAGATTCAGTTCATTGCTCAGGGGTTGCAGCGTTTTAAAATTCAGCGCTGGCTCTCCAAAGAGCCGCCTTACTTGGTGGAAGTGACTTACCCGAAAGAGCCGGTCAATGCCGAAGATGAAGAGACCCGTGCCTATGCCATGGCGATCATCAACGGCATTAAAGAGCTGCTGCCCATTAACCCGCTCTACGGGGAGGAGCTAAAACACTACCTTAACCGTTTTAGCCCCCATCAGCCCGGCCCGCTGACCGACTTCGCTGCGGCGATTACCTCGGCCAAAGGTCCAGAGCTTCAGGATGTACTGGCCACGCTGCCTGTTGCTGAACGCATGCACAAAGTGCTGCCGCTGCTGCGCAAAGAGATTGATGTTGCCCAGTTGCAAAGCGAAATCAGCGAGCAGGTCAATGCCCAGATGCAGGAGCGTCAGCGGGAATTTTTCCTACGCGAACAGCTAAAGGTGATTCAGCGTGAGCTGGGCATCTCTAAAGATGACCGCGAAAACGACGTGGATACTTTCCGAAACCGGCTGGAATCCTTGGTGGTGCCAGAGCGGGTTCAGGCACGTATCGATGAGGAGCTCAATAAACTCAGCGTGCTGGAAACGGGCTCGCCGGAGTATGGCACTACCCGCAACTATCTGGACTGGTTAACCTCGCTGCCTTGGGGAGTAACCAGCCAGGATAAGCTGGATCTTGCCCATGCTCGAGAAGTCCTCGACCGCGACCACGATGGCCTAAAAGACGTGAAAGAGCGGATAGTCGAGTTCCTTGCCGAGGGCACCTTTAAAGGCGATGTAGGCGGCTCGATTGTGCTGCTGGTTGGCCCGCCAGGGGTCGGTAAAACCTCCATTGGCCGCTCCATTGCCGAAGCGCTGGGACGTAAGTTTTATCGTTTCTCGGTGGGCGGTATGCGGGATGAGGCTGAAATCAAAGGCCATCGACGCACCTATGTAGGCGCAATGCCCGGTAAGCTCGTTCAGGCGTTCAAAGAGGTTGAGGTAGAAAACCCGGTCATCATGCTGGATGAAATTGATAAGCTGGGTCAATCTTTCCAGGGTGACCCCGCCTCGGCGCTGCTGGAAGTGCTTGACCCCGAGCAGAACGTTGACTTCCTCGACCACTATCTCGACGTGCGGATGGATCTTTCCAAGGTGCTCTTCGTGTGCACCGCTAACACGCTGGATAGCATCCCCGGGCCGTTGCTCGACCGTATGGAGCAGATTCGCCTGTCGGGCTATATCGCTGAAGAGAAGCTGCAGATCGCCAAGCATCACCTCTGGCCCAAGCTGCTTAAGCGCGACAACTTGTCGAAGAGGCGCATTAACTTGAGCGATGCGGCGCTGAAGCAGGTGATTGACGGCTATGCCCGTGAAGCAGGCGTACGTCAGTTAGAAAAACAGCTGCACCGCATTGTGCGCAAAGCCGCGGTGAAACTGCTGGAAGAAGATGTTGAAACCGTCAAGGTCTCGGTCAAGAACCTGGAAGAGTTCCTGGGCGCACCGCTTTTCCGTAAAGAGAAAGTCCTGAAAGGCGAAGGAGTCGTCACAGGGCTTGCCTGGACATCCATGGGCGGTGCCACGCTGCCCATTGAGGCAGGCAAGGTGCATTCGCTAGATCGCGGCTTCAAGCTAACCGGCAAGCTGGGCGATGTGATGAAAGAGTCGGCCAATATTGCCTACAGCTACACCTTGGGGCATTTGGCGGAGTACGGTGCGGATGCAGATTTCTTTGACTCTGCCTTTGTTCACCTCCACGTGCCTGAAGGAGCCACGCCGAAGGATGGCCCCTCTGCCGGGGTAACCATGACCACCGCGCTACTGTCGTTGGCTAAACATCAAGCCATCACTCGCCCGTTGGCGATGACCGGTGAGTTAACCCTCACCGGCCAGGTGCTACCGGTAGGCGGTATCCGCGAAAAAGTGATTGCCGCACGGCGCAGCGATATCTTTGAGGTCATCTTGCCTGAGGCAAATCGCCGTGATTACGAGGAGCTACCGGATTACCTAAAAGAGGGGATGGCGGTGCACTTTGCTAATCGCTACCGGGATGTTGCTAATGTGGTCTTCAAGTAGCTGGCCAGCATGATGGGCTTACACAAGCAATAAAATCATTAAAAGCGCCGCTCTGAAGAGAGCGGCGCTTTTTTACATCTGTTTACTGGTTAAGTGCCCCGCTAATTCTGGATAATAAAGAAAAATCAAATTATTAAAAAATGCCCCTGGGGAGCTTCTATGCGTAATAACCAGCCCGTTACCCAACGCGAATATGTGCTTGATGAAGAGACCGTGCTTATTTCACGCTCTGATTTAAAAGGTAATGTGACCTATGCCAACGCAGCCTTTGTGGAAGTCAGCGGCTATTCAAGGGATGAACTGCTTGGCGCGCCGCATAATTTAATTCGCCACCCCGATATGCCCGAAGCCGCTTATGCCGATTTTTGGAAAACCATTCAGGCAGGTGGCACTTGGCAGGGAACGGTTAAAAATCGCCGTAAAAATGGTGATCACTACTGGGTCAATGCCACAGTGGCACCTTTGAGAGATGGCGACCGCATTGTTGGCTACACCTCTTTACGCCGCAAAGCCTCGGATAAACAGATCGCCTTGGCAGACCGAGTGTATGCGGAGATACGCGAAAAGGGTAAATCCCGCCGCTATCGTCTGCACCAGGGGGCATTAAAGCGCCGGGGGCTTGGCGGTATTGTGGCGCGCTTTCAGTTCACAAGCTTAAAAGCCAAGTTAACCGGCATGGTCATCGTTGCAGTGGTCCTGCTGGGTTTATCGGGCGGGTTAGGGCTGTATGGCTTAAATGCATCTGGAGAGCGGCTTGAAACTCTCAACCGCGCAGGTCTTGAGGCAGTGGCTGACCTGCAGTTAATTGAGCGACACATTGGTTTGGGCGTTGAGCAGTTGGAGCCTGCGGTAAGAAACCCACGTCGAGTGGATATGGACGCAGTGTCTGCCAGTCTCACCAGCAGCACGCAGACCGCTCAACAGCTGTGGGAAGAGTACCGCCAAACCAGTAGTGCGCCCGAAGAGAGTGTAGAAGCGTTTAATGCTGCCTTTAGCACTTGGCGTGATGGTGTTGCTAGCGCCATTGAAGCCGTTGGGCAAGCCAATGGGTTTGCGGCATTTGAATCGCTCAATAGCGTAGTGCTGCCCGCGACTACCGAGATTCGCGAGCTAAATAGCCAGTTGGTCGACTACGAGCGTGCTGGCGCGGTCAATTTGATGTCAGATGCTCGCCAGGGCCGCCAGCAGATGTTTATTGCGCAGTTGGTGCTGATGCTGATTGGCCTGTGTGTGCTGGTCGCCCTCAGCGTATTTATCTTGAAATCTGTCTTCCGCAGCTTAGCGGGGGCACGCTATATGACGTTCCAAATTGCGGCGGGTAACTTAGCGGCACGGGAGCGCCGTCAAAGTAATGATGAGCTAGGCGAGCTGCTCTATTCGCTGGATACCATGCGCTTTAGTCTCTCTAGCATCGTTGGTGATGTGGAAAACCGCGTGTCGGTCGTCACCCCCGCCATTCAGCAAATTGCCACCGAAAACGAGGAGCTGGCGACGCGAACCGAACAACAAGCGTCATCGCTGCAACAAACGGCTTCCAGCATGGAAGAGATGACCTCAACCGTTCAGCAAAATAACGATAATGCTCGCCAAGCCACAGAGCTTGCCCAACAAAATGCTACCAGTACGCGAGCTACTCGTCAGCAGATGGAGCAGTTGGTTGAACGTATGCAGCGCATCGCCAAAAGTGCCGAAAAGATGACTGAAATGATAGGGGTTATCGATAGCATTGCCTTCCAAACCAATATTTTGGCACTCAATGCCTCGGTAGAAGCCGCGCGAGCCGGTGAGCACGGGCGCGGGTTCGCGGTGGTTGCCAGCGAGGTGCGGGTGCTGGCAAGCCGCAGTGCTGATGCATCTCAGGAAATTCGCAAGATGATCGACAGCACGACACAGGAAGTGCAAGGGGGGCGTAGTGCGGTGGAGCAAGCAGAAAGTGCCATCGAAAACGTCGTGGAGCAGGTAAGCCGTGTGAGTGAGCTAATGGCCTCCATTAGTACCGCTTCCAGCGAGCAGAGTAGCGGTATTGGGCAGATTAATGCGGCGATTGCGGAAATGGATAGCGTGACTCAGCAAAACGCCTCCAAAGTGCAGTCTATCGCCGCGTCAGCAGACAACCTTGCCCTGGAAGCCTTTGAACTGGCTAACGTGGTTGATGCTTTCCGCTTGGAGGGAGCGCAAGCAGAGAGCATTAGTGCTGCCCGTGAGAAGCTTAGCAGCGTTCAAAAGGCGGCCAAGCAAGCAGCGCCTCGCCTGTCGAGCAGCAAATCTTCCAAGCAGCAGGCCAGTAGGCAGAGCACCAGCACGAGTGCTGATGAGTGGGATGAGTTTTAACCGCTAACCCCCGTTGGTTGTCCTCTACATCTAGTCTCGGCGGTGCGCTCATGCCACAATCTAAGGCCGCTGGATTCAACTGCCTGCCGCCATGTATGCGGCAGGCCATGATAAAGATGTAGAGGACACCATGCCCGAGTATCGCTCCCGTACCACCACCGCTGGCCGCAATATGGCTGGCGCCCGTGCCCTTTGGCGTGCCACCGGTATGAAAGATGACGACTTTCATAAGCCGATTATTGCGGTCGCCAATTCCTTCACCCAGTTTGTACCCGGTCATGTGCATCTAAAAGACATGGGCCAACTGGTGGCGCGTGAGATTGAAAAAGCGGGCGGCGTAGCCAAAGAGTTCAACACCATCGCCGTGGACGATGGCATCGCCATGGGTCATGACGGCATGCTCTATTCGCTGCCGAGCCGCGATATCATTGCTGACAGCGTCGAGTACATGTGTAACGCCCACTGCGCCGATGCACTGGTGTGCATCTCCAACTGCGACAAAATCACCCCAGGAATGCTGATGGCCGCGATGCGCCTCAATATTCCGGTGATCTTTGTATCAGGCGGCCCGATGGAAGCCGGTAAAACCAAGCTGCTCAACCACGGCCTAGACTTGGTAGATGCAATGGTCATGGCTGCCGATGACAGTGTGGATGATGAAACGCTGGCGGAAGTAGAGCGCAGTGCTTGCCCCACCTGCGGCAGCTGTTCAGGTATGTTCACCGCCAACTCTATGAACTGTCTCACCGAAGCATTGGGGTTGGCCTTGCCGGGTAACGGCACCGTCCTGGCGACCCACGCCGATCGTCGCCGTCTGTTCGAAAATGCCGGTCACCGTATTGTCGAACTCGCTAAACGTTTCTACGAAGGTGACGAGGCTCACCTGTTGCCCCGTGCGATTGGCAATAAGTCGGCGTTTAAAAACGCCATGACGCTCGACATTGCCATGGGCGGCTCCACCAATACCATTCTTCACCTATTAGCAGCCGCTCAGGAAGCAGAAGTTGACTTCACTATGGCGGATATCGACCGCCTTTCTCGTGAAGTGCCGCAGCTGTGTAAAGTGGCTCCTAATACCCAGAAGTACCATATCGAAGACGTCCACCGCGCCGGCGGCATTATGGCCATCTTGGGTGAGCTGGACCGGGCAGGCGTGCTGGATACCTCTGTGCCCACTGTCTATGGCGATAGCCTAAAGGCCGCGCTGGAAGAGTGGGATATCATGCGCTCGCCTAGCTCAGAAGTGGTTGAGTTCTTTAAGGCTGGCCCTGGCGGTGTACCGACTCAAACCGCTTTCTCCCAAAGCGCCCGCTGGCCAAGCCTGGATGGCGACCGCGCCACCGGCTGTATACGCGATTTGGAGCACGCGTTCTCCCGCGAGGGCGGCCTGGCCGTGCTTTACGGCAATATCGCGCTGGATGGCTGCGTGGTGAAAACCGCAGGGGTTGATGACTCCATTTTGGTATTTGAAGGCAAAGCCCACGTGGTGGAGTCTCAAGACCAAGCGGTGGCCAACGTGTTAGATGGCAAAGTGAAAGAGGGCGATGTGGTCGTCATCCGCTACGAAGGCCCCAAAGGCGGCCCCGGTATGCAGGAGATGCTGTACCCGACCTCTTACCTGAAATCGAAAGGCTTGGGTAAAGCCTGTGCGCTGCTCACCGATGGTCGTTTCTCTGGCGGCACATCAGGCCTGTCGATTGGGCATGTATCCCCGGAAGCGGCAGCAGGGGGCGCGATTGGTTTGGTCGAACAAGGCGACACCATCTTGATCGATATCCCCAACCGCTCCATCAACGTGCAACTCAGCGATGCCGAGCTGGCTAAACGCCGTGAAGCCATGGAAGCCAAGGGTAAAGACGCCTGGAAGCCGGTCGAACAGCGCCCGCGCAAGGTCACTCCCGCGCTTAAAGCCTATGCGCTATTAGCCACCTCCGCCGATAAAGGCGCGGTGCGCGACCTCTCCAAGCTGGATTAATCACTCCGTCCAACAGCCCGTCTTGTGCGGGCTGTTTTTTTGCCAACCTGAACCGTCACATCGACTAAGGATTGTAATGAAGGCGATCATCAACGTTGGCCTTGTTGGCTATGGGTTTGCGAGCAAGACGTTTCACGCTCCTTTGATTCAAGCGACCGAAGGGCTGGATTTAGTAGCCGTTTCCTCAAGCGATGCGGCCAAGGTGAAGGCGGATCTGCCTAATGTGGAAATAGAGAGCCAAGCGCTGGCGCTATGTAAGCGCCCAGACCTTGATCTCATTGTGATTCCCACGCCGAACGATACCCACTTCCCCTTAGCCAAAGCGGCGCTCGCTGCGGGCAAACATGTAGTGGTGGATAAGCCCTTTACCGTCACACTCTCAGAAGCAAAGCAGCTAAAAGCCCTGGCGGTGGATAAGGAAAGGCTGATTTCGGTATTTCATAACCGCCGCTGGGATAGCGACTTCCTGACCATTCAGGCGCTCTTAAAGGAAGGCACGCTGGGGCGGATGACCGGCTTTGAGTCGCGCTTTGATCGCTTTCGTCCTGAAGTGCGCGACCGCTGGCGGGAAAAAGCCACTCCAGGGGGCGGTATTTGGTACGACCTAGGCCCGCACCTGCTGGATCAGGCCTGCGAGCTATTCGGCACGCCCAACGCCATTTTGCTAGAGCTCGGCGTGCGGCGCGACGAAGCCAAAGCCGATGACGACTTCCTCGCGCTGCTGGAATACGACGGCTGCCGCGTCAGCCTAAGCGCCGGTACGCTGGTGGCAGAACCCACGCCGCGCTACCGCATCCATGGCACCAAAGGCAGCTATATCAAGTACGGCTTAGACCCGCAGGAAGATCGTTTGAAAGCCGGGGAAACGCCGTCTTCAGCCTGGGGAGAAGATAGCCCTGGAACGCTGACCCTGCGCGAGGGAGAGGGTGAAGACGCACCGCTTGTCCGTCACGACCACCCCACATTGCCCGGCGACTATCTCGCCTATTACCAAGGGGTAAGCGCGGCGATTCGTGATAAAGCGCCGCTTCCCGTGGATATCGATGACGCCTTGCGTTGCATGGCGCTCCTCGAAGCTGGCCTAGACAGCCACCGCCAACGCCGCTGGATCCCGCTAAAACACCACCTATAGCAACTCAGCAGTGGCACCTTCCAGGCGGCTACTCGCCGCCCCCGCAGGTGCCTCTTTCGCTCGTTGCTCTCGCTCATTCGTTACGCCGCGCTACGGAGCTCCAAGTACTTAAGATAGGCACCTTGTAGCGCGTGGTAAGCGATAGCGCACCCGCGAAGCACCCCGTTAGGGGTGCCGAAGATGGCTCTAAGCGTAAATGGGAAATAATGCTGTATTTCTTACAGTAAAGCGGTACGAGGGGCAGGTATCAGAGCAAATCCATCCCGCCACGGCGCTTCTCTTCGCGTAGTTTATCCCGCGCAATATAGAGCGCGGCGATGGCGCGGGCTTCGTGGAAGTCTTCGCGCAAGAGTAGTGCAGGAAGTTCTTCAATAGCATGGGTTTCTACAATCAGCGGTTCGGGCTCGTCACCCGGTAAGCGTTTGGGGTAGAGGTCCGTTGCCATCAACACCTGCATGCGGTGGCGCATGTAGTTGGGCGCTAGCGAAAGCTCCACTAAGGGTTCCATGCGGTGCGCGCCGAAGCCGCACTCTTCCATCAGCTCGCGGTTGGCGGCGGTGACTATGTCTTCGCCGGGGTCGACCAAGCCTTTGGGAAGCGTCAGCACATAATCTTCGAACCCCGCAGCATACTCCCGAATGAGCAGCACATGGTCCGGGTCGGGCATGGCAATAATCATCACCGCACCGCGATCAGCCCCCGTCAAACGCTCAAACTGTCGCTCTTCCCCATTAGAGAAGCGCAAATCCAGTGACTCAATTTGAAATAGACGGCTTTGGGCGACGCGCTGGCGGCCTAAGATTTGCGGCTTGCGCGGATAGCCGGTTAGCGTATCGCCTGTTGTTGTGTCGTCGCGTGACATCATGCCTCCGTGGCTGCAAAAAACGGGTTACGCTACAATAGCACGCTTACTCTTTAAGACTGGAGCGGCAATGATTGATTGGCGCGAGATCGATACCGTCCTACTCGACATGGACGGCACGCTGCTAGACCTTCACTTCGACAGCCACTTTTGGCTTGAGCACCTGCCGCGGCGCTACGTAGAGCTGCACCAGCTAGACCAAGCCAGTCAGGATGCGCTCAAAGCACGCATTATGGGTGAGCAGGGCACACTGAACTGGTACAGCCTTGCCTACTGGAGCCGCGAGCTGAACGTGGATATCGTTGCCCTCAAGCGCGAAGTGCAGCACTTGATTGGGCTACGCAGCGATGCTTTGGACTTTCTGACATGGCTCAAGCAAGCGCATCCTCGCGTGGTGCTCGCTACCAACGCCGACCGCGCCAGCCTAGCATTAAAACTGCCGCTGACAGGGTTGGAAAACTACCTAGACGCCATCATCTCATCAGAAGACGTGGGGGCTGCGAAAGAGGAGCAAGCCTTCTGGTTTGCACTTCAAGAACGCGAGCCATTCGACCCCGCACGCACCCTGTTTATTGATGATAATGCCCGGGTGCTAGAGAGCGCTCGCGAGTTTGGCATCAAGCATCTGTTAGGGATTAAACAGCCTGACAGCCAACGCCCAGAGAAAGAACTACAGGAATTTATTGCCCTTGACCGATTTGCCCGGCTGCTACCCGCAGAGTTGCCAGGGTAACGCTCACACATCTGAGTTCATAAACCTGGCCTCACATACATTAGGAGGGCGTGAATGAGTGACAGCGTTCGTTTGGATAAGTGGTTATGGGCAGCGCGGTTTTTTAAAACCCGTGCTCTGGCCAAAAAAGCCATTGAAGGCGGCAAAGTCCATTACGACGGAGCTCGTGTAAAAACCAGTAAGAACGTTGAGCTGGGTGCGCTGATCCGTGTGCCGCAAGGCTGGGATATCTTCGAGGTGGAAGTGACCGCGCTATCCGACCAGCGTCGAGGCGCACCGGAAGCGCGTAAGCTCTATGCGGAAACCGAAGATAGCGCTAAACGTCGTGCCAAAGAGGCCGAAGCGCGCCGCTTAACCAACGAAGCCATGCAGCACCCGCTTAAACGCCCTGATAAAAAACAGCGGCGCGATATCCAGCGCTTCCAGCGCCAGCAAGGGGAGTAAGCAGCCGCTTACCCTGCTGTGCTCTCCTATTACTTCTCCTCCTACTTCTCCTCCCATGGTCTTTTTATGTCTGATCAAATTCAACGCTTTTTGTTTGACCAAACTAACGTGCGTGGCGAGATCGTTACGCTCAGCACGGCTTACCACGAAGTGCTCGACCGCCACGCCTACCCACCCGCAGTTAACCAACTGCTGGGTGAGTTGCTAGCGGCGGTCGCCCTATTGACCGATACCGTTAAGCTGGATGGTACGCTCAGTATCGAAGTGCGCGGCCAGGGAGTGCTCGCCCTGTTAATGGCAGAGTCCAACCCCGGCGGCGAGCTGCGGGCCATTGCACGTATTGCCGAAGACGCCGCACTGCCCAGCGAACACGCTAGCTTCCGCGAGCTGGTAGGGGACGGCCAAATCGTGATTACCCTAGACCCTAAAGAGGGGCATCGCTATCAGGGCATCGTCGGGCTGGATCACGATACTCTGGGCGGCTGTCTGGAAGCCTACTTCGGCCAGTCGGAGCAGCTGCCCACGCGGCTTTGGCTAGCTGCTGACGGCGAACGGGCAGGAGGGCTGCTTCTCCAGCGCTTACCGGATGCGTCGCAAAACCAGGATGTAGACGCCTGGGAGCGCAGCGTTCACCTAGCCGATACTATCAAGCAAGAAGAGCTGCTGGGCTTAGAGCAGCGAGAAGTGCTGTATCGCCTCTATCATGAAGAGACCGTGCGGGTCTTCGACCCCAAAGCGCTGAGCTTTGGATGCACCTGCTCGCGGGAGCGCATGAGTTATGCGCTCTACACCCTTGGCAAGGATGAACTTCGGGATATTTTGCGCGAACAGGGCGCGATTGATACCCAATGTCACTTTTGTCATACGAAATATCACTACACCGCAGCGGATATTGAAACTTTGTTGGAGGACCCAGGCGCGCCACCGCCGGTGATTCACTAATTGTGTAGTCGGCACCTGACGAGGGTGCGTTTGGGGCGGGATGCTGCACCCCGCGCACCGCACCGTTTGATGGCGAAAAGCCAAACAGGTGTTTGAAAATATACTGCGCTGCAACACAAAATGTAGTGTCATTGTAGTAGTTTAACTACAAGATATTTGGTAAAAGCCCCCGTTTCCCGGGGGCTTTCTTTTTGCCATAATGCGCCAAACTTCAGCGCACCTAGCCTGCTGTGACCGCAATGCCACAGGCTAGGATGATTCTCAAGGCGTCGGTGACGCCCGGTAAATTAGAGACCCAGGAATCGACATGACCACGACTCAAGCCGCTCCCCAAGCCCACGTTAATCTCAGCAGCGCCGAACTGATCGAGCGCGCAGTGGCCCGTGGTGAAGGTCGCCTCGCGGCGAACGGAGCCCTGGTAGTCAACACCGGCGTACGCACCGGGCGTTCACCGAAAGACCGTTTTATCGTCGATGAGCCCTCCACCCGTGACAGCATTGATTGGGGCAGCGTTAACCGCCCCTTCGACGCTGAAAAATTCTCAGCTCTTTGGGCGCGGGTTGAAGATCACCTGAGTAACGGCGAGCACTTCATTTCTGAGCTGCACGTGGGCAGCGACGCCACTCACTACCTGCCGGTACGCGTGACCACTGAAACCGCTTGGCAGAACCTATTTGGTCGCACCATGTTTGTACGTCCTCAGGCCTACAACCAAGCCGCTAAAGAAGAGTGGACCATTCTTAACGCCGCAGGCTTCGAGTGTGACCCGAACCGCGACGGCACCAACTCCGATGGCTGCGTCATCATCAACTTTGCCGAGCGTAAAGTGCTGATCGCTGGCATGCGCTACGCCGGCGAAATGAAGAAAGCCATGTTCTCTGTGCAGAACTTCCTGCTGCCCGCTTCCGACGTGCTGCCGATGCACTGCTCGGCTAACGTGGGCGAAGATGGTGAAACCTGCCTGTTCTTCGGCCTCTCTGGCACCGGCAAAACCACGTTGTCTGCTGACCAAGCGCGCTTCCTGATTGGTGATGACGAACACGCTTGGGGCGACGGCATTGTCTTCAACATGGAAGGCGGCTGCTACGCCAAGTGCATCGACCTTTCTGAGAAGAACGAGCCGGTCATCTGGAATGCGATCAAGTTTGGCACCGTGCTGGAAAACGTCGTACTCGACGACCGTCGCGAGCCGGATTACGCCGACGACAGCCTGACTCAGAACTCTCGTGCTGCCTACCCGCTGGAGCACGTTGAGAAGCGCGTTGCAGAAAACCTGGCAGGCGAGCCTAATGCCATCGTCTTCCTGACCTGCGATATGTCCGGTGTGCTGCCGCCGGTCTCCGTGCTGTCGAAAGAAGCGGCGGCTTACCACTTCCTGTCAGGCTACACGGCGAAAGTCGGCTCCACCGAAATGGGTTCTTCCGAAGGCTTGGCGGCGACGTTCTCTACGTGTTTCGGCGCTCCATTCTTCCCGCGTCCGGCCCGTGAGTACGCCGACCTTCTGATCAAGCGCGTTGAGAAGAAAGACGCCCAGGTTTACTTGGTCAACACTGGCTGGACCGGCGGTGCTTACGGTGAAGGCGGTTCACGCTTCTCCATTCCGACCACTCGCGCCATCATCAGCGCGATTCAGTCTGGCATTCTGCGCGATGTAGAAACCAAGCACATTGAAGGCCTAAACCTGGAGGTGCCGGTAGCCGTGCCGGGCGTAGACTCCAGCCTGCTCGACCCTCGCGAGACCTGGGCAGACCGCGACGCTTATGACCGCCACCTGCAAGAGCTGGCCACTAAATTCGTTGAGAACTTCAAGAAGTTTGAAGGCGTTAACGAAGCCATTATCCAGGCAGGCCCACAGCTCACCTAAGGTTTAAAAGGTATCTAAAAAGGTACTTACAAGCGTCGCTGGGAAGAGCTAGCTAGAAAGGGGCAGTGCCACGGCACTGCCCCTTTTTTATTCGCAAAACCGCGTAAACCCTCGCCTGATTGAGGGTGGGTATATAAGTAACAACAGCGCTGCACTCTGCCTTGTTCCTGCGTGAATCGTTTAATTACCATTGATTAGAAATTATAGATGCACCATAAATGAGCAATAAAGCATAGACTTTAGTCTCTATGCAGGCGTTTTTTTGCCATACCAAACCTGCATAGGGTATGCAGGAATTCGTTCCCACAGTTAAATGTGGCTATGCGCTGGCCAGCATAACGATAGTTTTACACGGAACGGTACACTTCCATGCCTTATGTTCACGACACGCTTACGCGACTTGCTAAGAGTAGCCCTGCCCAAACTGAGTTCTATCAAGCGACGGAAGAAGTGCTTGAGTGCCTGCGACCGCTGTTTGAGCGCACACCACACTATCACCAGCACAGTATTATTGAACGGATCGTTGAGCCTGAACGGCAAATTATGTTTCGTGTCAGCTGGCTGGATGACGCTGGCCGCGTCCAGGTGAATAAAGGGTATCGTGTGCAGTTCAACTCCGCACTGGGGCCTTATAAAGGAGGACTGCGCTTTCACCCTAGCGTGACAGCAGGCACCATCAAGTTCCTAGGTTTTGAGCAGATATTCAAAAATGCCCTTACCGGCTTACCTATTGGTGGTGGTAAAGGTGGCTCTGATTTTGATCCAAAAGGTAAGTCGGACAACGAAATCATGCGCTTTTGCCAATCCTTTATGACGGAGCTGTACCGTCATATAGGTCCAAATAGCGACGTTCCTGCCGGGGACATCGGGGTTGGTGCACGCGAAATTGGCTACCTATTTGGCCAGTACAAGCGGTTAACCGGTCGTTATGAAGGGGTCCTGACCGGAAAAGGTTTGTCTTGGGGTGGTTCTTTGGGCCGTAAAGAGGCGACGGGTTATGGCGCGGTGTATTTTGCCCAAAACATGCTGGCAGCTCGTGGTGAAACGCTAGAAGGCAAAACCTGCCTTGTGTCTGGCGCAGGTAATGTCGCGATTTATACCATTGAGAAACTCTATGAACTGGGCGCGCGGCCCATTACCTGCAGTGATTCTCGCGGTACGATCCATGACCCTAGCGGGATTGATCTTGAGCTTTTAAAGCGCTTAAAAGAGGTCGAACGGGTATCGCTAGAGGCGTACTTACGTGAGCGCCCGGAAGCACTATATGTGCCTGCGCATGATTATCCGAGCGATGGTCATGCCGTCTGGCGTATTCAGGGAGATGTCGCCTTTCCCTGTGCCACCCAGAACGAGCTAACGGAATGCGACGCCAAGGTGCTGATTGAAAATGGCGTTCGCTGCATAAGCGAAGGGGCTAATATGCCCTCCACCAAAGCGGCAGTAGAGCACTTTCTTGCCGCTAAATTAGCCTATGGTCCAGGTAAAGCGGCTAATGCAGGTGGCGTGGCCACCAGTCAGTTAGAAATGGCGCAAAATAGCAGTATGGAGCAATGGCCGTTAGCAAAAGTGGATAAAAAGCTACAGCGCATTATGGCGGATATTTATCGGCAGTGTGCTGAGACAGCAAAGGAATTTGGGGAACCAGAGAACTTAGTGCTAGGCGCTAATATTGCCGGTTTCCGCAAAGTGGCGGATGCCATGATTGAGCAGGGTGTCACCTAAGGCTTTAAATCAACGAGTTTGCGTGTAGCAGCAATACGCAGTCCTTTCCCACCCCGGGGAAGGGCTTTTTTGCATTGGTTGGCATGTTCTTAAGGAGAGTGACCATGGGGCAGCGGCCTCCCATTATCATTAATCGGCTGGATGCTGAGCGTCTGCAGCGACTGATTGACCACGCGTCTGAAAAAGATCAAGTGGTGGCAGAACTGCTGGAAGAAGAGTTGTCGCGTGGTGAGGTATTAGACCCACAGGACATACCTGACAATGTGGTAAGCATGAATAGCCAAATCCGCTTCACGGACCTGACGCGTGGCTGTCAGATGGTCAGGACGCTGGTCTACCCTCACGCTTTAGCAAGTGTGGCTGACGGAATTTCTGTCATGGCACCCATTGGAGCGGCGTTAATCGGTTTAAAAGTAGGGGATGAGATTGAGTGGCCGTTGCCTAATAACGCTAATGTAAGACTGCGCATAGACGCTATTTTTTGGCAGCCGGAACGAGAAAAGCAGTTTCACCGCTAGTGTGGTAGGTGAGCTTGGCAGAGGTAGAGGGAAGGTGAAGATAGGGGTAGCGGGCAATCCATGCCAGTCTAGGTGGTTTGTGGTACCTTGTCGGCACCTCGAATGCTGCATGAGTTAGTTGCACGTTATGGATGTCAAACAACGCATTACTGCACGCTTGGCCGAAGAGCTAAGCGTCCGGCCTGAACAAGTCGCCGCAACGGTAGAGCTTCTGGATGGTGGCGCTACCGTTCCTTTTATTGCCCGTTACCGTAAAGAAGTCACTGGCGCGCTGGATGATACGCAGCTTCGCCAGTTGGACGAACGCCTGCGCTACCTGCGCGAGCTTGAAGAGCGTCGTGAAGCGGTACTGGCCGCCATCGATGAGCAGGGTAAGTTAGACCCCGCACTCAAAGCGACCATTCAAGCCGCCGATACCAAGCAGCGTTTGGAAGATTTATACCTCCCCTTCAAGAAAAAGCGCCGCACTAAAGCCCAAATTGCCCGTGAAGCCGGGTTAGAGCCGCTGGCGGATGCGCTGTTAGCGAATCCAACGCTTGACCCCGAAAGCGAAGCCGCTCAATACCTGCGCGAAGCCGAAGGGGATATCCCCGCCATTGAAGATGCCAAGGCGGCGCTGGATGGTGCCAAGCAGATTCTGATGGAGCGCTTTGCCGAAGACCCCGAGCTGATTGGTCAACTGCGGGAGCGGCTATGGCAAGAGGGCGAGCTCAGTGCGCGCGTGCTGGATGGCAAACAGCAGGAGGGCGCGAAGTTCTCCGACTACTTCGAGCACGACGAAAAGCTGGCGAAAGTGCCCTCGCACCGGGCGTTGGCCATGTTCCGTGGCCGCAACGAAGGCATCTTAAGCCTAGCGATCCGTTTGCCGGGCGAAGACGACGCACCCATTCATCCCGCCCAAGTGGCGATTGCCAAGCAAGTAGGCATTAGTGATGAGGGACGCGCGGCGGATAAATGGTTAAGCGAAGTAGTTCGCTGGACCTGGCGCGTGAAGCTTTACACCGCGTTGGAAACCGAACTACTGGGCCGCCTGCGTGAACACGCCGAGCAGACCGCCATCGACGTATTTGCCGCCAACCTGAAAGACCTACTACTGGCAGCGCCTGCCGGGCAGAAAGTCACGTTGGCATTAGACCCCGGCCTGCGCACCGGCTGTAAAGTAGCGGTGATCGACGCCACCGGTCAGTTTATTGACCAAGCAACGATCTACCCCCATGCGCCGCAAAACCACTGGGATGAATCCCTTAACGTGCTGGCCAAGCTAGTAAAACAGCACGGTGTGGAGCTGATCGCGGTAGGTAACGGCACCGCCAGCCGCGAAACCGACAAGCTCGCGGGCGAGCTAGTAAAAGCGCTGGCCCCAGCCCATCGGCTGAGCAAGGTAATGGTATCCGAGGCGGGCGCATCGGTGTATTCGGCATCCGAGTACGCCGCGCGCGAACTCCCGGATCTCGACGTGACGATTCGCGGCGCTGTCTCGATTGCCCGCCGCTTGCAAGACCCCTTGGCCGAGCTGGTGAAGATCGAGCCCAAATCCATTGGTGTGGGCCAGTATCAGCACGATGTTTCCCAAGTGCAGCTCTCTCGCAGCTTGGAAGCCGTGATTGAGGACTGTGTTAACGCCGTGGGCGTGGATCTCAATACCGCGTCCAGCGCGCTGCTTTCCCGTGTGGCAGGCCTAAGCGCCGCTATTGCCGAAAATATCGTCGCTCAGCGCAATCTGCAGGGGGCATTCAAGAGCCGTAAAGAGCTGCTTGAAGTGAGCCGCCTTGGCCCGAAAACCTTCGAGCAGTGCGCAGGCTTTTTGCGTATTAGCAATGCTGAGAACCCGCTGGATGCCAGTGCCGTTCACCCCGAGGCGTATACGCTAGTGGAGCGCATCGCCAAGCAGAATAGCCGTGATGTGAAAGGTTTGATTGGCGACAGCACGACCCTGAAAGCACTCAAGCCCGCCGACTTCGCCGACGAGCGTTTTGGTGTGCCCACCGTGAGCGACATCCTCAAAGAGCTGGATAAGCCCGGCCGCGACCCGCGCCCAGAGTTCAAAGCCGCTGAATTCCGAGAGGGCGTCGAAACCCTCAAAGACCTAAAGCTCGGCATGGTGCTGGAAGGCACCGTCACCAACGTGACCCACTTCGGGGCGTTTGTGGATATCGGCGTTCACCAAGACGGCCTCGTGCATATCTCGGCGCTTTCCGACCGCTTTATTGATGATCCGCGTAGCGTTGTTAAGGCGGGCGATATCGTCACGGTGAAAGTGATGAGCGTGGATATTCCGCGTAAACGGGTAGGGCTATCCATGCGTTTGGGTGACGAGCCGGAACAGCCCGAAGCACCAGGCAGTACTGCCTCGGCAGCGCCGCGCAAACCCACTCGCAGCAGCCGCCAAGGCGGGCAGCGCCAGGGCAATCAGCAGAGCGAACCCCCTGCTGCGATGGGTGCGCTTGGGGCTGCGCTGATGAAAGCCAAGCGGGGCAAATAGTCGCGCGTCTTGAATATTTAACCATTGTCGCCATATCCTGCTCTCTATTCTCGATTAGAAAGCAGGGTAATGGTTATGGCGATGCCAGCTGACTTCAACAAAGCCTGCTTAATGCAGGTCTTACTAACAAGGAGTGTTCACCTTGTCTGAACCTCTCACTGTGCCATCTTCGCTCACCGCCCAGGTAGAGCGGCTGCTGCCAAGCGCGCGACTTGGGCGCTTAGGGCGCTTGCGTCGCGGGCTAGAGAAAGAGGGTCTGCGTGTTGATGCCAACGGCCATATTGCCCAAACGGCTCATCCGCAGGCGCTGGGGTCAAAACTGACTCATCCGCACATCACCACCGATTACTCAGAGGCGCTACTGGAGTACATCACTCCGGTGTACTCCGAGCCTAAAGAGGCGCTGGCGTTTTTATCTGATCTGCACACCTTTACCTATCACCACTTGGAAAACGAGTGGATCTGGCCGGGCAGCATGCCCTCGCGGCTTTCAGGTAACGATAGTGTGCCCATTGCGGATTACGGCAGCTCTAACGTCGGTACCATGAAGCATGTCTACCGTAAGGGTTTAGACGTACGCTATGGCCGTATTATGCAGGCCATCGCGGGCGTGCATTACAACGTGTCGCTGCCGGACGATATGTGGCACGCGCTGCGGGAAATGGAAAAAGCCACCAACATCCCGTTTAACGATTACCGCTCGACCCGCTACTTCGGGATGATTCGCCACTTCCGCCGCCATAGTTGGTTGCTGCTCTACTTGTTTGGCGCGTCTCCTGCGATAGACAAAAGCTTCCTGCCGAATGGCCAAGTGCCGGATAAGCTACAGCCGCTCAGCGACGATACCTATTACGCGCCTTATGCCACTACACTGCGTATGTCGGATCTTGGCTATCAGAACAAAGTGCAGTCGCAGCTTAAAATTTGCTTCAATTCGCTGTCGAACTACGTCAACACGCTGCGCCATGCCATTTCCACCCCCTGGCCGGACTACGAAGCGCTGGGCGTGAGAAACGGCGACGAGTGGCAGCAGCTTAACGCCAATATCCTGCAGATCGAAAACGAGTACTACAGCGATATTCGGCCCAAGCGCGTAGCCAAGCACAACGAAACGCCAAGCCAGGCGTTGGAGGCCCGGGGCGTCGAATACATCGAAGTGCGCTGCCTGGATCTCAATCCGTTCGATCCGTTGGGCGTCACGGAATCCCAGATGCGCTTTGTCGACACCTTCCTGATGTGGTGCCTACTCAGCGACAGCCCCTGGATTTCCGATGAGGAGTGTGACCGCCTAGACGATAATCGTCGGCTGGTCGTAGAGCGCGGCCGCGACCCGGAACTGCGCCTAACTCGCAATGGGGAATCGGTCACGCTGCCTGCTTGGGGCGAGCAAATTTTTGCTGAAATGGCTGAGGTGGCACGCTTGCTGGATGCTGTCGAGGAGGGGGAGCCCCATGCAGCAGCGCTTGAAGCCCTTGCACCACGCTTGAAAGATCCTTCGTTGACCCCCTCGGCGCAAATGCTGGCGCGCTTGCAAGAGGGCAATGGATCACTAAGCGACACGCTACTGAGCATGGCGCAGGCCCAAGCCGATAAGCTAAAAGCCACGCCGATGCTGCGTTCCCGCGAAGCGCTACTCGCTCAACTGATCGACACCTCTCACCAGCAGCAGCGGGATATTGAGGAGGCCGACCAAGAGAGCTTTAGCGAGTTCCTAGAGAGTTATTTCACCAAAGCGCGAGAGTCTCGGGCGCTTTCTGCACTGCCACCCGAGGATGCGCAATGACATCATCAGCCATTCGTCCGACGGCACTCGCCGGTGTCGCGTTTTGCGTTCTGATGATGGCCGTAGCGCTGAGCCTTGAGCATATTGTGGGCTTAGAGCCCTGCCCGCTATGTATTTTTCAGCGAGTAGCGGTTATCGCCGCCGGGCTAGTGCTAGCTGTGGCAGCCATTCACAACCCTAAAGGGGGCGTGGGTAGAGGCATTTATGGCCTGTTAGGGTTAGCTGCCGTGGGCACCGGTGCCTTTATCGCCGGGCGTCATGTATGGCTGCAGGGCTTACCAGCAGATGAGGTGCCTAGCTGTGGCCCAGGGCTGGATTACATGATGGATATCCTGCCTATGCAGGAAGTCGTCGCCATGGTGCTTACCGGCTCTGGGGAGTGCGCTGAGATCGACTTCATGCTGTTGGGGCTGTCACTGCCTGCCTGGACGCTGATCGGTTTTTTGGTGCTGGCCCTGGCGCCGCTGCGTATGCTGTGGCTAGCCATCAAGCGCTAGCCTAGTCGTTAGGCAGCCGATCTATCGACGGCTGTCTAACGCAAGCGTTGACTATCGAAGACGTACTCTCCAGTATCAAGGAAATCATTCCCGCCAGGATTGACAGAGGCAGAAGGAAAAGCGAGTCTAGCCCTGTTCAAGGCGGCTATCTGCAAGGAGAAAGCCCCATGCTCGAAGATTGCAAAAATGCCCTGGAGCGCTGGGGAGGCGTACACAGCTTAATTGATCGCTGGCTTGATCAGCGTCGCGCGCTACTCGTGAGCTTTATTGAACTAAAAGAAGCCTGCGATGCGGAGCTGGAAGCCGTGAGCAAAGCGCGCATTGATACCTTCAGCGAACTGCTGATGGACTATATCAGTGCTGGGCACTTTGAGATTTACCCGCAGCTTGCGGAAGAAGCGAAAGCTTTTAATGACGAAAGCGCGCTTCACATTGCCGCACAACTGCTAGAGCGCCTGGAAATGTCTACTGCCATGGTGCTGGAGTTTGATGAAGACTTCGTATCCCCGGTGCGCTGCCAACAAAACCTAGCGCGGTTACCCGCTTGGATTGACCGTCTCGCCAAAGGGCTCACCGAACGCTTCGCCCTGGAGGAACAGCTCATCGCACGCCTCCATGCAGCCCACAGCCCCCAGCAGATCAAATCTCCCGCTTAATGCCGCGCCCCTGTAGCGCGGCGTAACGAAAGAGCGAGAGCAACGAGCGAAAGAGGCACCCGCGGAGGCGGCGCCAGCCGCCCCGGTAACGCCACCGAACCCAGCACGCTTCCGTACGATAAAACGCCACCACCACCCCCGGCGCCCCCATCGGCAACGCTCTGCGCGTTGCTTCGCGGGTGCGCTCCGCTTACGCCGCGCTACGGGTGCGGCGCCAACGATGCAAATGGGGTTGCCCGTAGCGGGGTGGGGCGCGTTTTCAACCGAGATCTTTCTCCCGCCGTAAGCGGCCGCCAATCACCAGCATGCAGGGGGTGAGCAGCAGGGTGAGGAAGGTGGCGAACGTCAACCCACCGGCAATCGCGCTGGACATTTGTGTCCACCACTGGGCAGACGGGGCGTTGAAACCTAATGCCGGGGCAAACAAATTGACGTTGACGCCCAACACCATCGGCATCAACCCCAGTACGGTCGTAATCGCGGTGAGTAGCACCGGGCGCAGGCGTAAACAGCCTGCTTCCAAGGCCGCTTGAGCGGGGGGCATGCCCTCGGCGCGCAGCTCGTTATAGGTATCGATCAAGACGATATTGTTGTTCACCACGATCCCTGCCAGCGCGATCACCCCCATGCCTACCATCACAATGCCGAACGCTTGGCCGGTGATGAGTAGTCCCATCAATACCCCTGCCGTTGAGAACACAATCGCCGACAGTACCAGCGCGGCTTGGTAGTAGCTATTGAACTGCGTCACCAGAATCAGTGCCATCAAGCCAATCGCAACCAAGAAAGCGCTGACCAGAAACTGCATCGACTCCTGCTGATCCTCTTGCTCACCGGCGACGTTAACCATCAAACCGTCGGGCAGTTGGCCTTGGCCAGCGTCCAATAGAGCGCGCAGCCGCTCATCGGCCAAGAATTCTGGAGCTAAGTCGGCTTCCACCGTAATAGCACGGCGGCCATCGATGCGGTTAAGCGTGCCCACTTTTGGTGCAGGAGTAATCTCCACAAAGTGCGAAATAGGCACCTGCCCGCGAGGGGTATTAATCGTCAAACGCTCAAGCTGGTTCAATGTGCGCCAGTTCTCCGGCAGTCGCACCCGAATATCCACTTCATCGTTCACCGTGGGCGGACGATAAGAGGCGATCTGAAGCCCGGTGGTGAGCAGTTGAACGGCACTGCCGATGGTGGTGATATCGGTTCCCATACGGGCAGCGGCTTCGCGATCCACATGCACCTGCCACTCGACGCCCGGCAGGCTGCGGTTATCCTGAATATCGGTAAAGCCGCCAAGGTTGCGCATCATCGCCGTGATTTGATCAACCCCTGCATCGGCAATGTCCGGGTCGGTAGCACTCACCTCCAGCACAATCGGCTTGCCGCCGCCGGGGCCCATCTCCTGCTCTTGAAACTCCAGGGTAATGCCTGGGATATCCTGGGTGCGCTCAGCCATATCCGCCAGAATGGTGCGAGCAGGACGGCGCTGATACCAGTCGATAAACTGGAACTGAAGCATGCCAATTACATCACTACCCATTTGCTGGTCGGGCACAGCGTAAGAGCGGGCGTAGAGCGCCTCCACTTCCCCCATACCACCCAAGCGCTGCTCCACGCGCTGCAATATCGCGTCAGTTTCTTCCGCCGAAAAATCGCCACGGGCGCGTACTAGTACCTGGGCGCTGTCCGGCTCGACACTGGGAAAAAAGTCTACGCCATGGTTAAAGCGTGCATAGCCGGTGTACAGCAGTGCAATGAGCAGTACGGCAAATAGCAGTACCCAGGCTGGGTGCTGCAGGAGACGGCTCAGTATCCGACGGTAACCGCGGCCTAGCGCCGTGCTTTCGTCTATCGGCCCGTAGCCGCTAGCGTGCGAAGTGCGGGTGAACAACCGGCCCAGCGTAGGCAAGAACACCAGCGCCATGGCCAGCGAGGCCAGCAAGCATAGAATCACCGTGGCGGGCAGGTACTTCATAAATTGGCCCACCACGCCCGGCCAAAACAGCAGCGGGATGAACACGGCGAGTGTCGTTGCCGTAGAGGCGATGACCGGCCAGCTCATGCGTGAGGCGGCATCGAGCCACGCTTGATGCGGCGCTTGGCCGTCGTGCAGATGCCGGTCGGCCAACTCGCTGACGACGATAGCCCCATCCACGAGCATGCCCGCGACCAAAATCAGTGCAAACAGCACGACAATATTGAGCGTAAATCCAAACGCCCACACCAGCAGAATGCCGGTGAGGAACGCTCCTGGAATGGTCAGCCCTACCAGCAGTGCCATCCGCCAGCCCATCACGGCCACCACTACGATGAGTACCAGCACAACGGCGGTTAACACGTTATTCAGCAGCTCCGAGAGCATGTTCTGCACGGTAACCGACTCATCCAGAATAGTGGTTATCCGTAGCTGTTCGGGCAGCAGGTCTTCCGCGAGTGCCAACTGCTCTCGCACTGCTTCAATGGTCGCGATGATGTTGGCCCCAGCGCGTTTGGAGATTTCCAGCACCACGGCGGGCTGGCCATCAATACGGGCAAATCCTTCGGCCTCTTTGTAGGTGGGGTGAATCCAGGCCACATCGCCAAAGGTGACCACTTGATCTCCTTCTACTTTCACCGGCATGTTCATCACGTCGTTTAACGACTCAATAATGCCGGGAACCTTTAACGCTAAACGCCCCGCGCCCGTATCCAGACTGCCTGCGGCGACCAAGCGGTTATTGCGTGATATCTGATTGAACAGGGTGTCGAAATCAACGCCGTAGCTCTCCAGCACCAGCGGGTCGACGACGATCTCCAACAGGTCCTCCCGTTCGCCAGCAATCTCTACCTCGAGCACATCGGCGATGCCTTCGATTTCCTCTTTCAAGCGCCGGGCAATCGTCATCCGCTCCCGGGTATCCAGATCGCCGGAGAGGCCGATACTCAGAACGGGAAACTCGGAGACGTTAACTTCCATCACCCGTGGCTCTTCCGCTTCATCGGGCAGGCTGCTGCGGGCAATATCGACGCGCTCGCGCACATCGGCCAGCGCGGTGTCTGGGTCAAAACCAGGGTCGAACTCAAGCGTCACCGAACCGTGCCCTTCACTGGACTGAGCGGTGAATTTACGCAGCCCCTCGATGCCACGCAGCTCCTGCTCCATGGGGCGGACCAGTAGACGCTCGCCATCTTCGGGGCTGACGCCCTCCAGCGCGAGAGATACGTAGATAATCGGGATCGTCACGTCGGGGTTGGCTTCTTTGGGAATCGCCTGCCATGCGGCCGTGCCCGCCAGTAGCAGCCCTACCAGTAGCAGCAGTGTGGTACGGGTATGGGTGAGGGCGGCATTAATTAACTGGCGCATGTCCACCTTCCTGGGCAGGCACGGGGGTTACTGCTTCGCCGGGGCGGACCAAGCCAGCCCCTAACGTAATGAGGGTGACCGGGTCGGGCAGGCCGCTGACATAGGCGCGCTGGGTATCGGCGCTAACTAGCTCGACGGCGGTTTGCACGACACGATCCTCGTCATCCAAGTGCTTGATGGCTAACTGGCCGCGCTCGTCAAGGCTGAATAACGCAGGCGAAAGGGTGTGCACTTGGCGGGGTGGCAATGTGATCGTGAACTCTGCACTGCCTCCCGCTAAGCGCAGGCGCTCGGGGTTGTCGAGTGCTACTTCGATATAGAACGTACGGGTCGCTTCTTCTGCACGGCTGCTGATATAGCTCACTTCGCCAGCGAGCGATCCACCGTTAAGTAGACGGGCCGTCACGGGTAACCCCACGCTTAAAGCACCTATCTGCTGCTGTGACACCCAGGCGGTACCGGTTAGGCGGCGATCATCAATCAAGCGTGCCCACTCTTCGCCTGGCTGGAGTAGGTCGCCAAGCTCTACCTGTATTCGGTCGAGGGTGCCGTCAAATGGGGCAGTGGGCCGGGTGTCTTGCAGCTGTTTCTCTAGCTGCGCCACCTGCGCCGCGCTGGCGCTGAGCGCGCTTTGCAGGCGCAGCAGCTCCGGCTGGGAAATTAGCTCACGACGGCGCAGGCTCTGGGCACCGGCGTACTCGGCTTCGGCCAGCGCTAGTTCATCTCTGGCCTGCCGCAAGCGTTCGGGCAGGGCATCGTTATCCAGCACTAGTAGCGTTTCGCCCTGGCGCACGCTCTCTCCTTGCTTGACCGGCTTCTCTGCGACGTAACCCGCGACGTTGGCACGCAGCACTGTCTCACGCTCAGCGGTGAGCTGGCCCTGTAGCACCTGCTGGGGAATATACGGCGTGCTCTGCTGAGTGCTTACCTCGACGCGGGGGAGGGCCTCGGCTTGCTCTGCTGTGCTTTCAGGAGGTGAAGATTGAAACTGCTGAAAATCGCCAACGGCCAGCCATACCACTAACGCCAGCACCAGCAGGCTAGCCAGCGCGTAAGAGGGGGGAATTCGTCGCATGGAAAGTCACTGTTCCAAGGGAATGACAAAATAGATAGCGCGGTAAGGATGGTACCGCAGCCCGTCACACCATAGCGTAACTGGCCGTTTTCAGCGAGTATCAAGCCCGCGTGCAAATGGGTAGTCGTCTCATGTCTGATTGAGTTTTTGAGCGTCTGGGCATACCATCATGGCGCTATTCTTTACCAGGCGAACCTCCATTAGGCGAACCATCAAGGAGCAATGATGAAAGATCCAGTACGTATTGCGATTACCGGCGGTGCCGGCCAGATCAGCTACTCTCTTATTTTCCGTATTGCCGCTGGCGACATGCTAGGGCCGGATCAGCCTGTCATTCTCCAGCTTCTCGAAATTCCTCAAGCGATGGACGCGCTGAACGGCGTCGTGATGGAAGTTAACGACTGTGCGTTCCCGCTGGTGCAAGACATCGTTGCCACCGACGACCCGAACGTTGCCTTTAAAGATGCTGACTTCGCTCTGCTGGTAGGTGCACGTCCGCGTGGCCCGGGTATGGAGCGTAAAGATCTGCTGGAAGCCAACGCCGCGATCTTCTCTGTACAGGGTAAAGCACTGAACGACCATGCTAGCCGTGATGTGAAAGTGCTGGTCGTCGGCAACCCGGCCAACACCAACGCGCTGATTGCTTCCTGCAACGCGCCGGATCTGGACGCTGGTCAGTTCACTGCCATGACGCGTCTGGACCACAACCGCGCGCTGACCCAGCTGGCTCAGAAAACTGGCAAGCACGTCACTGACGTCGAAAACATGATCATCTGGGGCAACCATAGTGCCACCCAGTACCCGGATCTGGCCCAGTGCAAAGTCGACGGCAAAGCCGCTTTCGATCTGGTCGAGCGTGACTGGTACGAAAACGACTTCATCCCGACTGTACAGCAGCGCGGTGCCGCCATCATCAAAGCGCGCGGTGCTTCCTCTGCCGCTTCTGCTGCGTCATCTGCCATCGACCACATGCGCGATTGGGCGCTGGGTTGCGACGGCATCGTCAGCATGGCGATTCCCTCCGACGGCAGCTACGGCATTGCCGAAGGCATCATCTACTCCTACCCGGTGCGCTGCCAGGGTGGCAAATATGAAATCGTCCAAGGCTTCGAACTGGACGCGTTCAGCAAAGAGAAGATGCAAGCCACCGAAAAAGAACTGCGTGAAGAGCGCGCTGCCGTTGAGCACCTGCTCGGCTAAACGCGCCTGCTAAGCGCTTTTTATAAGCGCTTAGTCACGCAAAACCCCGCAAGATTTCTTGCGGGGTTTTTTTGTTGTGCGCCAGGCATGGCGCGCAGCGCCTTGACTGGCGCTATTCCTGAGGGTGGTGCCTCACAGGATGACTTGGGGGTGAAAGTCCCCTACGGACCCTGATAGCGGGAACCGTTAGCTGAACAGCAAGGGTGTCTGCCGCAAGGCAGAATCCGAAGGAAGCTGAAGGCAAACTCCCGGCCCGACGAACAGAAATCGCATACGAGGCTATCGCACCCGGGCGAGAGTGCAATGATCCTCAAAGCCCCATAGCTATCCGGAAGGGGCGATAGTAAATGCGGCGGGTAGGTGGGAGGAAGGTCGCGCGTCTTACCCTGGGAGGTCTGGTGGTCTGCCACGGTGCTACCGGCGTCG
>NZ_FODB01000106.1 GCF_900110265.1 Vreelandella aquamarina
TGGTGAATGGTGAATGGTGAATGGTGAATGGTGAATGGTGAGGGGTGAATGGTGAGGGGTGAATCGGGCTATTATATAAATATGATCAAATATTGTGGCAACCTGGGAAGTCAAACGCCGCAACCCCACCGGCCTGGCGGCCAAGGTACTGGCCATGATCCAGGACAACCCAGCCTTCTTCAACGAGCTCGCCTCCCACTGACCCGTGCTGCGGGCAAAGGAGACTGCCCGCGCTCCTCCCCCTTACCCTTACAAGCGAAGCTCTCACCCCTTACAGCTTAAGGCTTACGGCTTCCTGTGGGATGAAAAAAGAATATCATCCTATGATGGTGCCTAACCCCTTGATTTATGGTCAGGAGCAGTCATGCCGGCAAGGTAAAGTATCATCCTTTCTTGCCTTGTCTACTCGCGGAAGAGATCAGCGTGACTACCAGTACGAGCCAAGTGCAGTTCCTCATCCACTACGCGATACAGCAGCAACCAATCGGGTTCGATGTGGGCATCTCGGTATCCCTTCCAGTTCCCCCGTAATGGGTGATCCTGGTAAGCATCCGGCAAGGGAGCTTGCTCGAGCAGCAGGCCCAGCAAGCACCGGAGCTTATCCATGTCCTTGCCGCGTTTCTGGACCCGCTTCACATCTCGCTTGAACTGGCTGGAACGTACTGGGGTTAGCATCAGATGCCCAGGTCCTCGAACAGCGCATCCGCGCTATCAAAGCGCTTGCCCTTGCCGGCTTCCAGCTCTTCCAGAACCTTGGCCGTAGTGGCGTTCGGCACCTGCACGGCAAACGGCAGGCGCTTTTCGTCGGCGATCCGCAGCATCAACAGGCGTATGGCGTCGGACACGGACAGACCCATAGCCTCCAGGGCAACGGTGGCGCGCTCTTTGGTTTCGCTGTCGATGCGGGCTCGGACCACGGTATCAGCACTCATGACTCTCTCCTTCTCTTTCGTAGCTACTTTGTAGCCACATTATAGCCGGGCTACGCCGCCTTGTCATCAGGCACCGAGGGTAAACGCTTGTAGACGGCCTGAACTCACCTATTGGCCAGCTGATCTCGTATAACCTTTTGATAATAGGCGCTTAGCTGTTTCTTTTTCTGCCTTAACGCATCGATTTCGGATCTCGTCAGCGGTTCTAAAGCCGACGAGATAACTTGCCTCGTTGGCGGTGAGGGCTGGGATGTGTATTCCGAAGATATTTTTGATTTCATCACCTATTCACCATTCACAAATCACCACTCACCACTCACCACTCACAAATCACCATTAACCACTCGACTTCCGTAAGGCCTGACGGGCCCACACGAACGAAGCGTGCTTTCTCAGTTCTCAACCACGCTACCGCACCTGCCAAAAATCAACCGCGTGATGATGATCTTGCCCAGCAACAGTGGACACCCCGTTAAGGCATTACATAATCAAGTGCTCGAACCCTTCCTGCCTTGACCCACTCCCTGATCAAAGCTCTCTCTTGCTTCCAATTATGCCGACTCACAGCATGGTGATCAGGTAGCGCCATATGATACTCCCCAACATCATCACCCAACTGAAAACCAGCAATATCTATAGGTGTGTCCACCTGCTCTTCCAGAATCCAGTAGAGAAAAAGTAACCCTGCACTAGGTGGCGCCGATAATTTTTTGACTAAAGTGCACCAGACATACAAAGGAAACGTGATCACAGGTATTCCTTTTCCTATAAACGCCGCCCAAGACTCCCACCTTGAAAGGCGATAGCGCATATCAGGGCCACTTATAAACACTGAACTCACATCTCCTACCCATGGAAATTCTCCCTTTAGATTAGGGGACGCAACCCAGGTTGTAGCTCTTACCCCGGAATCTCTTTCGAGCTCCCTCCTATGTCCCGAAGGGATATCACCCTCACCAGCAAAATGATTAAACCTGACAACTTTGTCATAGCTATCAATCACCTCACCGAGCCCTTTACCTTTTAAAGTAGCTGCATTCCCCACTACACAAATATCTTCAGACAACCTCAGCTGGCTAAAAAACCACCTTGCCCAATCATCTTGCTTATAGTAAATATCACTCAACAAACTTAATGAAGAAGCAGATCCAAAACCACTTTTGGTAAAAGCAGCCGCTATTGCTGGTGAACGCCGCCTCAAAAAAGGAAGCCACATTCTTTGACAGAATAAAAGGTCGCGCTTCCAGTCTAGAAAGGCTCCATTATATAAAATTAAATTCAATGCATCCCTTAGCAAATCAGGCGGCAGGCATCTTGATAGCAACTCTTCAACAGGGAGAATGTCCTCCAAGTAGCCTTTATACCTGAATCCGTGAGACCGGCCCCCGGAAGCACTTCTAACCCACTGACCTGCATGGCAATATAGCCATTATCGCCATTCACCCAGACAGTGC
>NZ_FODB01000039.1 GCF_900110265.1 Vreelandella aquamarina
ATCGATCCAGCCCATCGCCCGCTGCAGCACCAGAGTGCGTATCTGGCTGGTCAGCGAGTGGCGAATGCGCAGCGGATGACGCGCATCGACCAGGTTGTCGCCGAGCGCCTCGATCACGCCGCTACTGTCGAGGGCTTCGCGCAGCAACAAAGCGCCGCTGTCGCTGGTGGTGCGGTGGCCGCTCAGCTCGACACGGACAGAGCCGTTGCACGAGGGCGTCCAGGTGGATAGGCTTTCACCCATAGCGGATGGCTCCCTTGGATCAGGTTCTTGGCGGAACACACTGAATTTTCAAGAGGATACCATCCGCTATCTTCGTTTTCAGGCCGGTCTCATGAATAAGGCGGGTTTAAGGCTTTCCAGCCTTGCGCTTTCATTAGCTTCTCAATCACAGGGGCAATAAGCGCGCAGTACTCACGGGGGCAAAATGTTGAGTAGTTGTCCCACGGTGCCTGCCCCGCATCCCAATGCCCCATAAACGCATCCACTACTTCAGACGCTAAGCCGCTCTCTTTTAGCTGAGTATGTAAATAGTGACGGTTGATATTGAGCGGGGGTGTGTCTCGCCATTGCAGATGCTCTTCCAGCCTAGAGGGAGTCACTTCCTGCGGCGTGCCGGATTGGTTTAAAAACATAAACGGCGTCTCCCACTGTTTCTTAAGATAAAACTCCAAGCGGCCTAGCAGACCCGTGCGATGACGTTGGTAGTACATCAACTGTTCAACCATGAGGCTGGTGAGTGGCAGAAAACGGGCGTGGCTTTGCTGATCATCCGTTTTATCTGCGATGACAATCATGCGCCGTGATAAAGAAATATTTTTCCACTTTGGCAGTGGGTCGCGAATGCTGCGGTAACCGGTCGAAAACATCAGCATAGCGACGGTATAGGCAACGTAGGCGTTGTGCATTGTGAACAGTTCTAGTGGTTGCACGCCCCTTCTAGTGGATTTGACGCGATGCTGCAGGGTAGCAACCAGCTCGCTGACGTATGTCGTTTTAGGTACCAGCTTGGAGCCTACATAGTGAGGGTTGCCAAATGGAGCGAGGTTGGCAGCTGCACAGACGGGCTTAATCCCATCGGATTTAGGCGAAGAGATGGCGCATTGCTGCTCAATCTCGCGCATGGCCTCGACATACTGCTGCTCTATATAGCTTGTGCTGGGCGCGTAGTAATACAAAGACGTTTGCTGGCCGAACGACGGCATACGCCCCGTGATCAGGCAAGCGGCTGTCAAATCCGCATCGCCCGTATTGAGCATATTGAAAAGGTGTGCTCCTAACCGGTGCGCGGTTAGTCGAGCGCCTGTTTTTCGATTGATAGTAGAAAGCAGTTCTTTTACATCCTTTTCCAGCTCTGATCTGCCATCTTTATTGAAGAGGGGGAGTGCACGCTTCCTGACGCGTCGCACAATATATGACGCTTGTGCTTCTATCAGCTGCCAGCTGAATGCGGGGACTGGCAGTGTCAACGATGCCTGAGTCGTACGCATGTGCTTCGGCCACTCCCCCGTCATTTGACGACTGCTTTCGGGCCGCAAAATGCCAGATAGCCACCCAGGGCTGTCACCATGCATAACGATGATGGAGTGTTCGTTGAGAGTACTAGGTGCTTTCTTTTTCATCGGCAACACCTGAGCGTCCAATACACTGCTCAGGCCGCGGCCGGTGGCTAACAGTAACCCGATGACGCACCCAATGCGGCGGCGCTGGCCTGCATCTAATTGATTCAACCGCCGAATAAGCTGGTAAAGATCAAACGTACTCAGCTGCTCCCACCGCCCTGGCAGCAGCTGCGCCGCTTTATCTTGAAAGACCTGCTGGCTGTGGGCACGAAATACCGCCTGTAAAGAGGAGTCGCCCTTTTCTGTTTTAACAGGCTTATCGCTTTGAATAAGCTCAGTAGATGAGCGCTCTTCGGTGATGGATAAACCAGCGGTACGCAGCGTACTTTCGGCGTCTTCATTGATATCTGGGCCGAGTGTTAAGACTGAAGCAGCCGTTGCTTCCCAGCGCTCGTCCGGATCATTATCGAAAAGCCGTTGACGCTGAACGCTGGGTCTTTTTTGTGAATGATGCTCTGCTTTTTCTTGGTACCCGCGTCGCGGTTGCCGCCTATTCAGCCCATAGGCGAAAAAACGGCCTAATTCCTGAATGTAAATATCGTCTTGCTGGCTATCCTCGTCCACGTCATACGCATCGCAGCATATGCTGATTTTGATAGTCGGCTGGTCTAAAGGGGTGAGGAGGTCAATCCAGTCTGCTTCAATGCGCCGTATGACCTTGCAAGCTGCCTCTAGGTTTTTAAGATACGTAGTCGGCTTGAGACGCTTTTCACGTTGTTCCGTAAAACTTTGTTGATCCTGGGCCGCTCGCATATCCAGGCGCCACTGAAACGCCACGTTAATGATGTGAGCGAGCAGCGTGAGTCGTTCGCCCAGCTTTTCTGTCGGTACTTTTGAGCTAGCAAGTTTCAACAACGCGCCATGGATAGGGTTTGTGCCATGAATGCCTTTTTCACCACTCCCTGATTGTGACGTTAATATCAGTTGACCGTTATGCAGGGCGTTTGCCAACGCGGAGAGTGCTGATAAATCCCAGCAGTCGTCACCAATACTGGCTAAATACTCGATCGTTTGGATCAGAAGCGGTTTTATTGTTTCTATACCAAAATAATCGTGCCGTGGCTGAAGAATTTCTTCTAAAAGCTCAAGATATTTAGCGCGTTCATCCATGAAGTCAGTCGCCTCTAATACAGTCGTCGATTAAGACCAAAAGCATCACAGAAAGCAGTCTTATTGCTGAAACGTTCAGACACATTCATTAATAATGCTGGTTGAGCAGCCATGAGCTCATTCCATAGAGCAGCCAAGTAATGCCCCGCATCATTAGGAGAGAGTGCATGGCACGCTTCCGCAGATAACGCGAAAAACAGAGCAGCCACATTTGTTTGTTGACTAAGCGGTGCTTCTACCAGTGTTACGCGCACTTTTTCACTGTCGCGAAAACGGTTTTTCGCGATATACAGGGCATTCAGGTTGGCAAGGCAAAACAGCGGATCGCCATGTTCGCCTCTTTTCGCTTCGTAAACCACCGGCGGGTGCTGCATGAGATACGCCTTTAGCGCCTCATCGGTCATGTCCTGGAGCTCCTTCAAAAAAGGGGTACGAGCTAACAAAACGCGGCGCACCTGGGGCGATAAATATCGGCTGACCTCGATACGCGATAGTGAGACCCTCCTTGAACCACACTCTTTTAGCATTAAGACACCTGGTTTATATGCGTTGTGCACCGTCGTTCACCCTCTTGAGGCATGCCTTTAAGCGTTGCCTTATTATATAGTTACCTTGTTTTTTAATCGGCGCAACCCCTTTTTTTATAAAAATTTATGCATGAATGCGCCATGGAGGGGTTTTGTTTCTTAAGTTTGATGTGTTTTTATAAATAATTGACTTCAATTATTTATTTGTTGATAGAGGCTCCATGGTTAAGTTTTTTCTACAAGGTGTTCAGCGGGTGGTTATCTATGTGGAAGAGTCCTTAAACACGCCTTTATATAATTGAAGTCAATTTAAAAAAGTTATCCATGAAGATGCCATAGAGAGAATTTAAACTGTTTAAGGACTGCACTTTTTAAAGCAATATGCCATCATTGCAACGACGCTTTACACCTGTACAGGACTGCCCATGAACACCACCCCGCTGGCCTACCAGCTCTCTGGCTATATCACAGCGGAAGCCCCGCTCAACGTAAGCTATTTTGGTTTGGATGAGCGGCTGCCGCGCACGCCGCACGGGCAGGTGTTTCTGAATGGAGGCACGCTTCGTGGGCCGCTGCGTAAAGCGGGTTTAAAGATGCTGATACGCGAGCTGGCCGCGTGTCACAACCAGCCAGAAGACCTCATTTTTAATCGCGCACAGATGTATATGCTGGGTGAGGGAATAGATATTACCCGTGATATTAATAACGAAGCCGTTGGCCGCAGCCACGACCCGCGTGCAGAGGCCTTTCTGCGAGACGCCAATCCCTTTATGAGCCTTTTTGGGCGCTGGAAGCTGGCGGGTTATTTAGAGGTCGGGCCGCTACTCACTAGCCAGAGCAATATCATTACCGCAGGCCAAGGTGCCCGTCATGATCAGTTTGAACACGACCCGCGCCTCGTAACCTACTTAAGTGCTGATGAGCAGGCCGCACTGTTAGAGGATATGCGCAACACTCAAGAAAGCATGGTGGAAATTGAAGCGCTGCGCGAGCAGGTGCGTCTCATTAAGGCCGAGTCGCGTAAAACTGAAGAGGTGGCCGCCAGGCAAGCGTTTGCAAAGCAGGTTCGCGATTTAGAGGCGCAAGAGAAGGCACTACGCAAGCAGCGCAGCGGGGCAGAGGAATCCATCAAACACCCGCTGCCGGGGTATGAAGCCATTGCGCCTGGCAGCCAGTTACAAAGTCGCTTACGGCTGGTGGAAGGCTCAGCCAGCCTGCTGGGGCTGCTATTACACTGTTTAGCAGAGTTCTCCCATCGCCCACGCCTAGGCGGTCACTTGGCGAACGGTTTTGGTGCTATTAGCGCAGAGTGGCAAGTGATGCAGCGTTTACCCGGCGAGCGCCAAGCAGAACCGATCGGCACCGTACGTTTAGATGACATGGGCATAGCGCTAGAGGGCGAGCAGCTAGAGCACGCTTGGCAAGCATTTAAAACGGCGCTGCCGACGTATGACTTTACCCTGTTTAGCCGCCAAGCAGCGCGCCAACGGTGGAAGCAGTCAACGTGATGGGCACTGTGCCAGATCTAGCGCTGCGGCAACCCTTTAAGCTGATGCTACAGCTACATACGCCGCTGATACTGCCTAACGTTGTGCCACGTCTTGATACGCTGCTATACGAAGCCGCCTGTCGCCGCGCGCTCGATTGGGCAACCGAACACCCCTTGCCCCTTTTTTATGATGCGGAGCAAGGTGCCTACCGAGCGTCTCAGCTGATTTTTGGCGTCACGCCAAATGCAGGGCTTGAAGCACATAGCGTGGGGATGGTGACGCACCTCCAATCCCTGCCGCTATTGGCTGCACGCAACGTGCGCGCTCCGCTTCGGATCGACGGTGGCGACTGGGCGCCCAAGCTAACAAACCACCCGGGCCGGCTTTGCCCTTATCTGATTTTTTATGCAGAAGGCGACCCCAACGCCTGTGTAGACCTACTGAGTGAGATCCCCTACATCGGTATCGGCTATACGCGAGGGCAGGGGGCCGTCAGCGTGATGAGCACGCAACCACACACGGAAGAGCGCTGGCGGCAGCGCAGTTGGCGCAGTGCTGATATGCATCAAGGCATGGGTTACACCCCTCAAAAAGATCACCTACGTCTGCTGCCGCTAGGTGATGATGAGCCTGTGTATCGGCCACCGCGTATTTTGCGGGAGGTCATAGCATGAACCCCAGGCACCGTGCATATCAGCTGCTTTATCAAGCAACCCATGCGTTACGCCAACACAGCCAGCACGTCACTCTTACGCCGAAAACACCGAGCTGTGCTTGCTGCGAACGGCGCTGGGCAGAGGTAGAGGCCCCGTTTCAAGCGGCTGAATATCGCTACGGAAAAAGCGGTGAAACCGAGTACCTCTGCCTAACCTGCTATACCCCGCGCATCTCCAGCGAAGTGATGCTGGGAATAGAGCGTATGAACATCACCGGTAACACCAGCACCGAGATTTACGGAAAACTGGGCATGTTGGTAGGCTCAGGAGGGGTCGTCACTCCGCAGGCGGAGCTATACCTAACGCTGCCGCCCAAGCTACATGAGAAATACCAACATGGCGAGTGGGGGCAGCAAGGCAGGCTTAGCACTGAAAAACCGCTTGCCCGCCTTATTCAGCTGTTAGTGCAAGGCGCTTTAGCGCCGCTAGAAGATGGCTTTGTATACATCGAAAACTGGGGCCGTAAAGCTGATGGCCTGATGCGGCAGCTAATGCCAACTAACTCACTTCATGAAGTTTGGTGCAACAGTGAGAACGGCGTAAGCGTGCTAGACCTACACGCCATTATATGCACCGCCAACGTGGTGAGCGAACAAGGCATAGAATCCCAGGCAGGCCGCCTTGCCTTCTGGTCACCCATTTTAGATGCCGCAAAAAGCCGCCGCGATGAAGAAGCCTTCGCCAAGTGGCTAACAAAAGTGCCCGACCCCGCCGCGCTGCTGCAGGCACTACCTGCCGACCCTTACAGCAGGCTCAGGCTGCCAGCGGTGCTGGGCATACTCATGCCTTACCGGCAGCAGCTGCTACCCTATTGCGAAACGGCATTCCCCGCTGCGGCAGCGCCTAACCTGGCAAAGGCAGCCAGCCATCAGCCTGAGCAGGGCACGCTGTTTTAGCGCCGCTGCCTATATGCCAGCCAATCAGCAAAAACAGAACCGTGAACGAGAAGGGAATCCCCCACGCTATGCAGGTGTATTACTACGAAGCCAGTGCACTGTGTCATCCAGGCAACCCTCCTGGCCAATCGGTAACGCTGGATAACCACCACCGCACCGCTTGGCAGCTGTTTAGCGGTGATGCCCACTATCCGCAGCAGGAACGGCCATTTGTATTTCGTGCCCAAGCGTTAACCAAAACCCAGCACCTTTTTATAATTCGCTCAGCGGTTCCTTTTCCGCATGCGGAAAAACGTGTGTTAAGCCTCACTCCAGGCACAACGCTGGCGTTGGAGTGGCACTGGGTGCCGACGGTAGCTACTCGCCTATCGCCCAGCGGTGAACGGCTACCCCGCAGCCAGCATACCTTGGCCCCGCGTGAGCGCTGGGAGCATCTGGTAGCCGAACGTATGCAGCGCCAAGGGTGGGCGTTAGCGCCTGAAAGCCTGTGTTTTTACCCCCAAGGCCGCTGGCCACTAAAGCACTCATCGACGCAGCACACGGTTGTCAGCGTGCGCGCACAAGCCACCGTGGTAGATGCGACGCTCGCCGCTGCTGCCTGGCTGCAAGGGGTTTCCCGTTTGCGTGCTTATGGCATGGGGATGCTATGCGCTTGCCCATCTGCCTAGAGTGCAGTCACTATTTATCGAAAAGCGCGGAATACTCCATCCAAGCCACCGCATTGGGTGGAGATGAATAGCGCGGCGTCCACCGGATGCCCTTGCTGTTGATTTGCACAGTGCTATACTGCTGATGTCAACACGACCTACCGAGGGGCACTCGGAAAGTGACGTCTGTGGAGACGATGTGAGACCTGGGGGATAGGCGTTGGTTCGTCACCGTAAAAATCCCCACTGGGACTTTACGGCGATAACCAAGCCATTCCCTCGGGCAGTCGTCTTGGAAGCAGAAACCAGGGAGGTAACGACCTGGGAATCCGCCACTACAATCTCTGATTTAGTGGTCGGAGGATGTCAATGCTATGATGACGCCGTTCCGCCTTTGCGGACGTGTTTGCAACGGTCTGCAGACTTCTATGGAACGTCTGTTACTCTCGCCCTTGCGGGAATAGAGTTGAAGAAAGTGTTGCAAGCAGCATAGGTAACGGCGGTGCCTCAGTCGGCTGGGGCGCTCGCTTTCTCCTCTTTTTAGATACCCTCGCCCATGCACCCGGTTCTTAGCTACCTCAGTGACCAACTGCCCAAGCGTTCAGGCTTCAAGCGTAACTCTGTGCAAATAGCCTATGCGGAGGCGCTGATTGACGGCCTGGCGCAAACAGGGAAAATCCATTTTGTTGAGGGTGACACCGGCATCGGCAAGTCGATTGCCTACCAGCTGGCACTGGCAGACTGGGTAGCAAAAGGCAAGCTAATGGGCGGCGAGCAGGCGTCACGCCGCGCTATTGTGTCGACCCACTCCCGAGCGCTACAGCGCCAACTTCTGCAGCCTGATAACCTCGCCATTGTGCGTGATTACCTGCACCACAACGGGTTGCCGCCGCTTACCTTTTCCCTACGCATGGGGCGCGAAAACTACTTAAACCCGGAACGGCTGGCGCTGCTATTAGGTGCACCCAACTTAGAAGCAGCGTTAAAAAGCCCACGGCTACCCCAAGCCCAGCGCCAGTTAGCCCAATGGGCCATGGAAAGCGATGGCTGCCTGTTAGAGCTAGACACCGCACTGCTGCCAGAAGGCTGTCAGCTGTCAGATATTGCCCTGCGCCCCAACGACCCGCTACCCGAAAACGTAGATGCCCAGCAGCAAGCGGCGCAGCAAAGCGATGTGCTAATCATTAATCATGCGCTGCTAGCGGTAGACCTAATAACGCAAGGCAATATTACCCAAGCCGCCGCCCCTTACGCGCTGCTGCTGGATGAAGCCGAGCACTACCCTGAAATTGCCGAAGCGTTGCTCAGCCACCGCGTCTCGCTACACACAACCACGCAGCTGCTCTCGCAACTAAAACAGCACCGCGTCGCCAAGCAGTGGCAAACCCTGCTAGATAACATGACCGACAGTGACCGCGCAGGCCATGCCCACCGCCCCACCCAATACCAAGCAGAGGCACTGCAGTGCGCCGTCACCGCCCTGTTAAAACTACGCCTGCGTGAACACAGCCATACTCCTGCCCTATGGCAAGAGTGGCGGCACGTACGCCAGCGTGTTGAGAGTATTGCCATGCGTTTGCGGGAAGCCAGCCGCTACCTAGTGCTGGATTACTCCCCCGTGCGCGGCTTGCCCGGTGTAGTTGCCCATGCGCCCAGTGCCGCCGCCAGCTTAAAAGCCGGGGCGAAGGCGCGGGCAACGTTAATGACATCGGCCACTCTGTCAGACCTAGACCATGCACCCGGTGAAAGCCCGCACTTTCGCTATATGCGCAGCCGCCTACAGCTGCCCGTTACCCACCCGCGCAGTGGGTTGCAGCGCAGCTTTCAAGCCCAGGCGTTTGGCACGCTGCGCTTTCGCTTACCCCGTGGCCTGCCGCATCCCCTGGTGAAGAAAGAGGATGAGCGTTTTCAGCTAGCTGCTAATTATTGCCATCAAGTGCTGCCTTATATCACCGACCAGCCAGGGCGCACGCTGGTGCTATGTGCCAGCTATGCAGATGTAGCGGCCTTGGAAGCTGCCTGGCCACGTGAACATGCCCAACGGCTCGTAGCGCATCACCCAGGTAGCGGGCTAAGTGATATGGTGGCAAGCTTAACGAATGAGGCCATTTTGCTAACGCCCGCCGGGTGGGAAGGGCTTTCGCCCAGCCGTGAAGGCAATCAAGCGTATTGGCAGCACGTGGTAGTGCTACGCAACCCCCGCCCCATGGTCAGCCAAGTAGAGCAATACCTAGTAGAACAAATGCTGATCAACCGCCAAGTAACTGCAGCTGACGCCACCCATATTGCTAAAGGTGCGCTGATGCGCAAAAGCACCGTGCGCACCCTGCACAAACTACGCCAAGGGTTAGGCCGGGCCATTCGCCATCCTGATGATGATGTGCTGATCACCCTGCTAGAACCGCGCATTCCCAGGCCATCTGGCACCGCTGCCTGCCAGGGCGTACACACCCAACAGGTGCTGCTAGGGGCAATACCCGCACGGTTTTACGCCGCCTATCAACAGGCAGAAGAACCCGGTGGGCAGCAAACGGTTAAGTCACTGAATGCCCCAGCGCTCACCGCGCTTCTATAATGCGATAATAGAACAGCTTACTACCTGTCGTTGTGAGCGCAGCGAAGCAATCTCTCCTCTGTCATCGCGAGCGAAGCGCGGCGATCTCGGGTTTTGAAGCAGCCTCACACCCTGTAATGAAAAACCTACAGTTCCTGTTACCAAGTTTTACAACTTTTTTTACCACAAGCCCTAAAGATTCCCCGCGCCGCGCCGTTAACTAATACAACGGCGCACACAGTGGCCGAAAAGCGGGCCTTCAAGGCCAGTGTTAACGCAAGGAGAATCACCCCATGTCAGTGATCAATACCAACATTACTTCCATGATTGGCCAGTCTAATCTGAGCAAGAGCCAAAACGCATTACAAACCAGCATGGAAAGGCTTTCCTCTGGTCTGCGTATCAACAGCGCCAAGGATGATGCGGCCGGTCAAGCCATCGCCAACCGCATGAGCGCACAGATCACCGGTCTGTCTCAGGCTCAGCGTAACGCCAACGACGGCATCTCCATCGCCCAGACCGCCGAAGGCGCACTGAACCAGATCAACGATAACGTCCAGCGCATCCGTGAACTGACCGTTCAGGCGCAAAACGGTACCAACTCTACTGATGATCTTCGGTCCATCCAGGATGAGATTGACCAGCGCACATCTGAAATTGACCGTATCTCTGATGAGACCAACTTCAACGGCGTCAAGGTGCTCTCCAAGGACGATAGCATCTCCATTCAGGTCGGCGCCAACGACGGTGAGACTATTAGCGTCAAGCTGGAACAAACCAATTCCGAACAACTGGGACTGAGTGACCTGGACGTCACCAACCTGCCGAAAGCGTATGACCGTTCAACCGCGGATGATGCTGCAACTGCTGATTCCGAGCTTGTCATCAACGATAACAGCGATGGCGCGCTTGCTAATGCCAAAGTTGTCACAGTCAATGATGGCGATGCAGATGTTGCATACATCCAGACTGAAGATGGAAAGTTCTTCGAAACAGCCGTGGCATACGATGGCGATGCTGATACAGTAACAGTAACAGCAGACGCTGACGCCATGACTGAAGCTGAAGCAAACGCGGCCGGCCTGACACCGCTGAACAACATTGATGAGTCGCTGAAGACCATCGATAGTTTCCGTTCTGACCTCGGTGCTGTGCAAAATCGCTTCGAGTCGGCGATCACCAATCTGAGCACTAATGAGACCAACCTCTCTGCCGCCCGCTCACGCATCGAAGATGCAGACTACGCCACTGAAGTGGCGAACATGACCAAGTCCCAGATTCTGCAGCAGGCTGGTACTTCTGTCCTCGCTCAGGCCAACCAGATTCCGCAGAACGTCCTGTCTCTGCTGGGTTAATTGGTTAGCTGGCAAGACTGAAGTGGTAAGTAATGACGGGGCCGAAAGGCCCCGTTTTTAATGTTTATAACAGCAAGATAGTCAGGAGCTGGTTTTCATGGCGTGTACTATTTGTGGCTCAGGCAGCCATGACAAAAGAAACTGCCCACAGCCCGCGCGCTGTTCTGGCTGCGGCGGAATCGGGCACAATATTCAAACGTGCCCGAATGCTCGGCGTTGCAGCATTTGCAATAGCTACAAGCACGACAAGCGCAACTGCCCCGATCGATAACCTCGCTTTTTTGGCGTTTTTTGGCGCTTTGCCGGTGAGCTTTCCAGTTACTATTTCCCTCATGGATCAAAGCAGGCGCGGCTGACGCTCGGGCCATTTCACTGCTATTCAGGAGCACTGTGCATGACAACCCAAGATGTGGCATCGCCCGCTTACAATGTAGACACCGAGCTTGAGGCCATTCGCCATAAGCTGAAGGCCAGTGACAAGGCCGAGTGGGAAGCCGCGCTGGAGCAGCTTGACGCGGTGGAAGCCCAAGCACCCGGCAATGCTGAGGCGCAGTGTTTGCGTGGTTATGCCCATGCACAGCTTGAGCAGCCGCAAAAAGCGCTGAATGCCTTGGTGGAGGCCTCTTATCTGCGGCCCGACGACTTCACTCTGTTTTATCACTTGGCTAAACAGCACGCCCGGCTGGGCCACGACCGTGCGGCGCTGGGCGCGCTACGGCGCTGCCATCAATTAGCGCCCAAACATACAGAAACCAAGCGCCTGCTGGCTGCATTGTGCTTTGCCAATGGTGCTAAAACAGAAGCAGAGGCTTGGCGGCATAAGGCCGTACTGGAAAAGCCATTTTTTGCGGCCAACTTAAGCACAAAACAGACTCAACTGCGTGTGCTGGTGTTGCAGTCAGCGTATTCCACTGATTGGGGACTCAATCGCAAAGAATTTGCGATTCAACTGGGAGAAGGGCACAACAATTTATCGGGGCTGCTGGATGCAGTGCACGTACAGCGTGTTGTGTTCTACGTGGATGAGCTGGATAACCACCCGGAGACGTTGCGCAAACTGCCGGACGTTGATGTTGTTTATAATAACATTACCGATGCTGAGCGCTGTGAACATGCGCTTGGGCTGGCTGAGCGCATTTGCCAGCGGCTAAACAAGCCCGTGATTAACTCGCCGCAAGCCGTGCTGGGCGCTTCCCGGGAAGGCAACTATGCGCGCTTTAAAGATCACCCGGAGATCATTCTGCCGCGTAGCATCAAGCTGGAAGGGGTAACGGGGAATTGCCGCGACGCCATCCGCGAGGCGCTGCACGCCCATGATTTAGCGCTGCCGTTAATCGTGCGGGTCGCGGGCTACCAGAACGGTAAGCTGATGCATAAGGTAGAAGACGTGGAGCACCACGACTTTGCCAATATCGACGCATTATTGGCCGAGGCGCCGCAAACGCTGTACTGCATTCAGTATCACGACAGCGGGCTGGACCACCCGCGGGCACCGGGCGCGCGGTTGTACCCCAAGTACCGCGCTTTCTGGATTAATGGCCAGCTTTACCCGACGCACGTACGCTTTGGGCACGGCGATTGGAACGTGCACATGCCCGAGCACAAGCCCACGGTGAAACGGTTCCCCTGGTTGATTGACGAGTGGGAGCGGGACTATTTTGCCGCCCCGGCCGATATGCTGCCTGAAGGCCAGTGGCAGGCGTTGGAAAACGCTTTGGGAGATGTCGGCGTCGATTACCTGGGGGTCGATTTTGCCGTGCTGACAGAGCCAGGCAATGCCGACAGGCTGGTCGTGTTTGAAACGAATCCGGCGATGCGCAACTTTCTTGATCAGCTTTCGCAGGGCACGCCGGAGTACGATGCGTCTTACCGGGCTATTCACGCCGCACATGATATGTTTGCCGCACGGGCTGGGGTGGAGCCTTGGGCGTATTCCTTACACTCCGGCAAGCCCGCTGAAGAGCTCCCCCAATCTGAAGACCTGACCCCGTTCGATTGGCAGTTCACGGGGCGGGCAGTAGTATTGGACAACGCGGCTTATCTCCCGCGGCACCCATGCTTTCGGCAATGGGTCGATACCAATGCGTTGGCCATTGTCTCGTTCGACCCCGCCGCACGAGTCAACTCACACGATGTTGGCAATATCGAAGAGTTCCAGCATATTCCCCATGCCCTACTAGGCAACGGCGGTCAGACTACGCTGTACCATACGCTCGATGAGACGCTGAGCGCGTCCCTGCCACCATTGCCTCCCGAGCGATTGCCGGAAGGCCTTCGTGAAGGATCGCGAGTACTCGCTCGCGTCCCAATCAATACAGTGGCACTGGATAATATCGAAGGCCTGAAGAGTCTCGATTGGCTGATACTGGATGAGTTCTCAGACGCGATCACCATTTTGGAGAATGGCGTAAATGCGCTCGCCGATACATTGTTGCTGCAAATCGGCGTGGCGTTCTCGCCTACCCACGAGCGCCAGCCAACGCTAGCGGAAGTGAGCCATTGGGCAAGCCGGCATGGCTTCACGTTCTATCGCTTCTATCAGCCGCGCCACCGCAGCATGCTACCCGAGAGAGCAGATATCGAAGCGCCGCAGTCTACACAGCTGGTGAGTGCGGAGGCCCTGTTTATACCCGATGCGGCTCGTTTCGAACGGCTTAGCGACAATCAATGCAAGCGTTTGGCCTTTATTTTGGACACAGCTTTTGGCATTCATGACTTAGCCTACCGATTGTTGGTCCAGCATGACACGGCTCTCGCCGATACGTACCTGCAGGCACGTGGCTACCTTCCCCTTCAGGAAGCCCTACATGAAGACGAGCACGATTCCCAAGTCGATATCGCGCATTGACGACCACTCGCTACGTTGCCGTGCGACTCTGGAGCTCACCATGCCTCACTGCGCCGACGCACGGCACATAGCCGGTCAGAACACCCTGCACAACATCGTGGTAGGTGAGGTTGACAAATGAGCACGCCACTGACGCTTGACCCTAAAGATTGGCAGGCGCTGGAAAGCGCCTTCCACCGCGCCGTGAGCGCTGGCTTCGTGCATTATCAAACGCTAGAAGAACAGCCTGTCTGGCGGCCGGCGCCGGAAGGCATCAAGTCGGTATTCCAAGCATCCTTGCCAGCCTACCCCAGGCCCTTGGAGCAATTGCTTGATCAGTTTTGCGACCAGCTGCTGCCTTATGGAAATGGCAATACCCACCCTAGCTTTTTTGGCTGGGTGCATGGCGGTGGCAACCTCTATGGTGCGTTAGGCGAGCTCTGTGCGGCACTGCTCAACAGCAACTGCGGTGGGCGTGATCATATTGCCCATCAGGTAGAGCACCAAGTGCTGGAGTGGAGCCGGGAAATGTTCGGCTTTCCCGCGAACAGCTCAGGGTTGCTCACCTCGGGTACCTCCATGGCGACGGTTATAGCTCTGGCGGTGGCTCGCCAGGAAGCGGCAGGCCCCGCCATGAAAACCCAAGGCCTGCAAGGTCATACAGCGCCTTTGGTCGGTTACTGCTCGTCGCAAAGTCATAACTCGGTGCTCAAAGCGTTTCAGCTACTTGGGCTTGGCGGTAATGCCCTGCGTGCCATTCCCGTCAATGATGATTTCACGTTGGATACCCACGCCTTAGCGGAACAGATCGCCGCTGATCGCGCCGCTGGGGCACACCCTTTCTGCGTGGTTGCCACGGTCGGTACGGTCAATACCGGTGCCATTGACGATATCGATGCGATTCATGCCCTCTGCCAACAAGAGAGCCTTTGGTTGCATATCGATGCCGCCTTTGGTGGGGCCGTGGCGCTGCTCGAAGAATACCAAGCGTCCTTGAGTGGCGTTCAGTACGCCGACTCGATTGCCTTTGATTTCCACAAATGGTTTCAGGTGCCTTATGCCGTGGGCGGACTCCTGGTCAAAGATGCCCAGGCCCATCAGGCCACGTTTTCTGAGCGTAAAGAATACCTTGCATCCGATGCAGTAGGGCTTTCTGCCGGTGCCCCGTGGTTTTGTGACTTGGGGCCTGAGTTATCGCGCGGTTTTTTGGCGCTCAAAGTGTGGTTCACCTTCCAAGGGTTGGGTGCCGAACGCATGGCGGCGGTCGTGCGCAAACACTGTCAGTTGGCGCAGGCGACCGCCAAACAGGTCGATGAGATATCCACGCTGGAACGATTGGCGCCGGTGCCCCTGAACATTGTTTGCTGTCGCTATGTGCCGCTTCGATGCCAACTTGGTGTCCAAGGGGGGCAGCCCCCTGTGGGTTACCTTGATGCGCTGAATAAAGCCATCGTCACGCAACTTCAATTACAAGGGGTGGCGGCCCCTTCGACCACCACGCTTCACGGCCAGCTAGCCATCCGAATCGCGATTGTGAACCACCGAACCGAGATGACCCACATGACGGAACTTGCCGAGGCCATTCAGCAACTAGGGCGGCGCATCGATACACACTTTGCTCCGCTGTTACAGCCGACCCACTGGCACTTGATGCAAGGCGGTGATGCGCGGTTGTTGGTCGATCCCGACACTGGCCTTAACCGCTATGGGTGTTCGCCTTCCCCTCGCGATAATGCCTTTACGTTTGCGTCGTCTACCGCCACCTCCGTTTCCACTCCGGCGTATCAAGCGGCTGATGCCTATCGGCAGCAGATATTGCATGACTGTGTTCATGCCAATGACGTTACCCCCTTGGCTGATCACTGTCGCGCGCTGGAGGCGAAGATGGCCAACATGCTGGGTATTGCGGACCTGAAGCCCGACCTGCATCTCTCACCGTCAGGCACCGATTCACAGCTTCACGTGGTCGCGGCCATGACCACTGCGGTGCAAGGCAAGTGGGTGAGCATCGTGTGTGGGGCGGATGAAACCGGTAGCGGCACGCCGTTTTCGGTGACGGGTTGCCACTTCGATGCCACAACGTGCCTGGGGCATACGGTGACTAAAGGCGAACGTTTGGCAGGCATGCCGCCTATCGGGTATGTGGGTATCCCCTTCAAAGCTGACGATGGACGCTTCTATACGTTGCAGGAAATGGATGAACGTATCGAAGTCAGGGTGGCGGAGGAAATGGAAAAGGGTCAGCAGGTCATGCTGCATGCCATGGATCAATCCAAGTTTGGTTGCTGGGCACCCTCTCCCTCGTTATTGGACCGGCTGCGTCAACGCTATGGCGAACGTCTCCAAGTGATTATCGATGCCTGCCAGTTGCGCATCGATACAGAAGACCTACGCGACCACCTCGCCAAAGGCGATATTGTGCTGGTGACGGGCTCCAAGTTCTTCACCGGGCCTCCTTTCAGCGGGGCGGCCATTTTCCCTCACGCGCTTTCGCACCGGTTATCTCAGTGCGGAAAAAAATTGCCTAGCGGCCTGACCGATTATCTGCCAAAGGCGGATTTAGGGTTGTGGGAAACGCTGCTTCCCGATGCGCCCACGCCCCTGACCATCGGCATGTACTTACGCTGGTATGCCGCGCTCACCGAAGCCGAGCGCTACTACCAAGTGCCTAAAGACAAACGCATCGCCGGGCTCGATGGGTTTGGTCGAGCGGTGATGCAGATGATTAGGCAGCACCCCCACTTAGAGGCGCTCTTTGATACCACCGACCCCTGGTGGGCGCGTACCGAAATGCACGGGGATGAGCTAGGTACCCGGCGCAGTATCTTCCCGTTTCTGATGCGCGATGCGCACGGGCGTTATCTGAGCCAAGATCAAGTCAAAACGCTGTACGAACAGCTCAACCGCGATATGAGCGATCACCCAGAACTAACAGAAAGTGACAAAGCCCTGGCCGCGCAGTGTTGCCATATTGGCCAGCCGGTCAAGATTGAAGGCAAACACACATCGGCGCTACGTATCAGCATGGGCGCCCGCATTCTTTCCGATGGTTGGCACGATGGCGTGCATGACAGCCACCACCTGGAAGAAGAGCTGCGTCAAGTGCGTTTGATCTTGGAGAAACTGACACTTTGTATCCGGCGGTTTATCGCTGAAGGTGTAGGTTGCTGATGCGTTTTACATCTTGGATGACCTATCTCGTATAAAAAGATTGGCAATAGGATAAACACGGGCAGGTAAGCGTTTATGGAAGCAACAACAGAGCTAAAGAAATGTCTGAAACCCCATTGGGTCTGGGCCATTGCGTTTGGATCTGCTATCGGCTGGGGGAGTTTTGTGCTTCCCACCGACTGGATTGCTGTTGCTGGCCCTATGGGGGCGATAATAGGGCTGTTGATTGGTGCCTTGCTGATGATGGTGATAGGCATCAGCTATGGTGAGCTTATCAAGCGGTATCCCGTCGCGGGGGGTGGGTTCTATTACGCGCATATTGCTTTCGGGCCGAAGCATGCCTTTTTCTGTGGTTGGTTCCTCACACTGGGTTATGTCGCCATTGTGGCACTGAATGCCTCGGCACTGGCCTTACTGGCCAAATTCGTTGTGCCTCAGGTGGCAACGTTTGGTGAAATGTACACAGTGGCGGGATGGAAAGTACATTTTGGCGAAGTGGCGATCGCCATAACTGCACTCGTGTTTTTTGCATGGTTGAATAAGCGTGGAGGTCAGCTGTCAGGAAAAAGCCAGTTCGTCTTCTGCTTACTGCTCATTTTTGGCGCTGTACTGGTCACGGTCGGAATGCTGCTATCGCCGGAGACCTCGCTTAAAAATATGCAGCCACTTTTTCAGCCTGATAAAGCAACTTGGTCTGCAATTTTTGCGATTGTAGCCATTGCGCCATGGGCCTATGTTGGGTTCGAAAGTGTCCCCCAGGTGGCAGAAGAATTTGATTTTCCACCTGCTAGGGCGTTGGCGTTGATCATTGCCGCACTCGCGATGGCGGTGCTGCACTACGCCTTGCTCATCGTGGCGACTTCGATTGCGATGCCTTGGCCTGAACTTGTCGCTCAGTCTCCTGAGTGGGGCACAGGAACCGTCGTCCAAGGTGTTCTGGGCAATATAGGACTCTTGTCTCTGGGCGTCGCACTTTTCATGGGAATCGCAACCGGTCTCAATGGGTTTTATCTTTCAACGAGCCGCCTGTTGCTTGCTCAGAGCCGCGAAGGCTATCTCCCCAAGGCTTTCTCACGTTTGCATCCCGTTTACCGAACGCCTGTGTCGGGGATATTCTTCACGTGTGCCCTTTGCTTAATTGCGCCTTGGTTTGGTCGTGAGGTGCTGCTGTGGATCGTGGATATGGCCTCGATCGGTATCGCTGTGGCGTACCTTTATACCTGTGCAGCTGCCTACAAGAGTCAAAAATGGACGGCCGACCGGGTACGAACAAGCGCTTTAGTGCCTATTAAGAAACTAATGTCATTGATCGGTATGATTAGTAGTCTTTTTTTCCTTGGGCTACTGATTATACCTTGGTCACCTGGTGCGCTTGGGCTCCCTTCCTGGGTAGCTCTAATGGTTTGGTCAGGTTTAGGCATCACTTTCTATTTCCACGGGGCGCAGCGACATGCCCGAAATGATCAGCACCGTTTCAAGGGTTCATGAGAACGTCGGGCTCAGTATTGGCTGATTTCGGTTTATTAATTGTGAAATCAGGGTTCTTCGTCACTTCACGTGGATTTGGCCTGATCGAATAGGCGGCCCACCGGGCTGCCAATCAGGTAGATCATGGCGATAAAGTTGGCCTCGTTCCGGTAGCCACGTGCCCGTGACCGAGCCGCTTGGAACAGACCATTCATTCCTTCCAGTCTTGCGTTCGTCAGTCCCGAGAGCCAGCGTCTGACCACCGCGTCGGCGTGCCAGCTCAAGCGTCGCCAGGGCTTTCCCCATCGGCTTCAGCAGTGGCTTTTCAGACACCGCCGCCTGCATGACCTTGAGGTAGTTCGTGATGCGCCACCGAGCCGCTCTGGGCGTTGGAGCCTTCTGGATCCAGCGTAGCTTCTCCTTGATCACCCAGGCATCGGCCGTGGCGCTCTGATCGGCCACCAACTCCTGGAGCGCCGAAAGCTGTTTGGGTGTCAGGTTCTTGTTATCCAGGTTCTTCAGCAGGGCCCAGCGCAGCGACTTGGGGTGCCCCTGCTCCCGGCGCTCTTTCTTGCGTACCTCGTCCAGCCGCTTGGTGAAGGTCTGTACGATATGGAACCAGTCGACCGTTACCTCGGCCTTGGGAAGGTGCTCGGTCACGCCGCTAAGGAAGGCTGGCGACATATCGCAGACGACCTCGACCACATTATTCGGGTCGCCGCCATGGGCCGCCAGGAAGGCGCTGAAAGCCTGGATGGCATCCTTGCCGCAGCCTGGGACGGCAAAGATAACCGGTTCCCGCTTGCGCTGCATGTCGAGGAACACCGTGACATAGCGATGACCGCGCCGGGAGGCGGTTTCGTCCACGCCGACCGTCACCACCTTGGACAGATCCAGTTCCCCCAACATGCGGCCAACGTAGTGGTGCACGATGCGCCATAGTCGTTTGTCGGAAATCTCCAACTGGCGGGAGACGGCCAGTACCGGCATCTCCTTGACCAGTGACATGGCCGCTTGCTCGAACAGCAGGGTAAAGTCGCTGCCCGGCCGGGCCCAGGGCACCTCTATGCGCTTGACGCCATGGTCAGGACACTTCGTGCGCGGCACGCGAGCATGCAGGTAACAGTGATGCTGAAAGAAGTTCAGATGCCGCCAGGTTTTGTCGGCAAAGTCATGAGCTTGGCAGGCCTTACCACATTCTGGGCAGGGATAGAGACTGCCTCGCTCCGCCTCGACATAGAGGTCCAGGCGGTGGGGCGACACGGCGGTATCCAGGTACTGGTTCTTGAGGATCCAGGGCGCTTCCAAGCCCAGGCCGAGTGTTAGAATCTGGGTGCCGTCCATGTCATACCTCCTGCCGCTGTGGAGGTCATATTCTGGCCCAGCTCAGGGGGCGAATTCCACACCCAACGTCGAAGAGCCTTTATTTCTTGACTAATCTTGCTAAATAGTTAATTAAAGTTTATAGGTGAGCGATCCTGCTAGGTCAGTTCTATCTGGCGATGAGCCTTGTAATGTGCTGAGAAATCTCTCTACATTTTTTAGAGGATGGCCATACGTATTGCAGCCTACCGAAATGGCGATCTCAACAGAGGGGAATGAGTTTAAATTTGACATTCTTAATGCCCCCGCTGCCCCACCATGATGTGGCGCTACTAGTATTAGCGGTTGTGAAGGCAAATTGGGTAAGACTGCGGAGTCAATTTTTGAGTAGTGGTGATCGCCCGTTAAGAGCGCTGTACGATTAGAGCCTACTACAGCAACTACAATTCCCGCTTGGTTGCGTGACTGGCCAGGTACAGCCCGATAAAAATGAAATGGGAGAGCAATATGATGTGGGCATAGTATAATCGTTCGCCCGGTGCCAGCTGGCCGTGGCGCTGGGGGAATAGCTCGAAGCGGAATGCTATGATGTTGAAGCAGTTGTATTGTGCGTTTATAGGTAGCTGTATCGGGGATTTGGCTAGGTACAGTGACTGAAGAGATGCAATTAAGGTCGGAAGGCCGCAATTCTAATAATGCGCGATAGTGGTCTACATCCCAATGGCTTATGGTGATTTGCCCAATACGGCCATCCCCAGCAAGATTCCGTGATGCCACAATGGCTTGCACTTGAGCTTGATTGAATAGTAAAGAAGCACCTATGTCATAAATAAAAAAATGATTTTTTGAGCGAATTTCATTCCAATTGCCTTGGCCACAGTTGATCACTACAAGCTCTAGCTCTCCGCGCGGTGGTAACCCTGAAAAACAGCCCATTCTGGGAATGGAAGCTTGCTGTGGTGAAGCTAAAAAAGGGGAGAAATCAATAGGTGGAGATCTACGAAATGTAATTTCAGCACGTATAATGCCACTGCCAGGTTCATCAGATTCAACCATTCGATATTCAGCATCGGCGAAAATATTTGGATCAACGTCATACCAAGCCCCTTCTCTCATTGATCTCCATGGCGGTGAGGCTACCTCAATAGTGAGCATTGATGCTTCGTTTCCATCGCTGCCCTGATGTTTAAATCGCTTTTCCAGCTCATGGATATCTTTAACTGAAGCGGTATCGACTAAAATGGTTTTCCTTGAAGTTCTGTGAGTTGGCCGGTATAGGTTTTCTTTTTCAACATAAAATAACATTAATTACCTTTGAATATTTTTCATTAAATGATGAGCCAAATAAATAGTGAGCTATAACGGCTGGCCTTACACGAGTATATGATCGAAAAAACTTATGCAATCTCATCGCAGCAGTAAAAGTCGCTGGTGGTATCAAGCAACAGCATCAACTTTAGCATAGGAGTGAGACCCAGCTTTTGGCTCTGATGTCATGCCGTAGTCAGTTAAGTTTAGGCAAAAGCCTGGGTCGATGGATGCGCCCACCACATAAGGCGTTTTTTTGCCGCACTTACTTGCCCATTCCCAAGCGCGATCAAAGCTGTCTACCCAGGAGTAGATGCGTAAGCGCCATTAAACCGCCCCACTTGCCCTAACCGTATTGAGCCACTTTTTTTGAAGCAGGCAGCTCTGCATTCCAGGGTAAGAGCGTTTCGAGTTGTTCGAGGGTAACTGCATCGGCGATGTGCGTCAGCACATGATGGATGTAAGCCGACGGCTCCAGTCCGTTGGCCTTGGCCGTTTCGATCAGTGAGTAACAGGTGGCGCTGGCTTTCGCGCCCTGCGAGGTATCGGCGAACAGCCAGGCTTTTCTTCCCAGAGCGAACGGGCGGATGGCATTCTCGGCACCCGCGTTGCTGATTTTCAGGTCGCCACGTTCGCAGTAGCCAATCAGGGTATCCCATTGGTTCAGGGTGTAATCCATCGCCTTGCGGGTGAGCGAGCCCTTCAGTACTTTGCTGGTGTTTTTATCCAGCCAGGCCTTGAAGGCATTCAGCAGCGGCAGGCTTTTTTCCTGGCGCACGCGATAGCGCTCGGCGTCGCTCAGTTCGTTCGCGGCTTTCTCGACGGCGTACAGTTTGCGGATGTGGCTGAGGGCCACATCGGCTTTCGATGGCTGGCCTTTTTTGCCCTTGGCTGGCGCAGCCCGGGAGGCTTCCACGAACTTGCGCCGGGCATGGTCCCAACAACCGATGTGTGTCAGGCCGTTTTCACGGCACGGATCTGCCCATAGCCGGAATAGCCATCGGCTTGCAGGATGCCCTGGAAGTCATCCAGCAGGCGCACCGGCACCTTGCCACCTCGTGATGGATCATACTCGAACAGCACCGAGGGTTTTCCCGGTGGACCACCCCGGGTCACCCACATCCACTTGTCCGATTGGGCTTTTTTGCCATCCTCCTTGAGCACCTGGATCCGGGTTTCATCGGCCTGCAGGTAGTCACTGCCGTTCTGGGTTTCACGTATCAGGGTCATCAGCGGTTTGAACACGTCGTTCAGGCGGATGATCCAGTGGGCCATGCTGGTGCGGCTCAGGTCATGACCCAGGCGCTTGAACATCTGCTCCTGCCGGTACAGTGGCAGGCCATCGGCGTACTTGGAAGTGATCAGGTAAGCCAGTAGTGACGGTGTGGCAATGCACTTGCCCAGTGGGTGCTTGGACCGGGCGGCCGCAATGACATGCTCTTGGCCGTCTTGTTCGAACACCGCCTTTTCCTGCCAGTACTCCAGGACTTTCAGTTGGGCCGGGATATACTCCAGCTCTTCTTTCACTTTGGTGAAGAAGGTCTTGCTGGCGCCGGCTTTCTCGTCGTCGCTGAGGGTCAGCTCAATACGCTCACGCAAGAGCGTGTCGGAGAAGCCGCGTTGGCGGCGCTTGCGGGAGCGAGGCGGCGCATCGGCTTCTTCCACATCCTCGGGGAGTTCGTCGCGTAGTTCGTCAATCGCCACTTCCAGCTCGGCTTCATCGAACAACACGATCTGGTTGGGCTGTTTTTCACTGCTTGCGGCGAACTGCTGGATCTTCTTGTGACGCAGCAGCTCTTCGAGAATGGCGATGTAATTGTCGCGACGCCGGAGGGCCTCATCATGCTGCTGCAACTGACTCTGCAGAGCCGCTTCTTTCGCGGCCAGTTGTTCCTGCAAATCGTTGATAACCGCCGCCATTTCAGCGGGCGAGAGACCGCTGAAATCGGGTGTTTTGGGCGTGTTATCAAGCGTTGTTTTCATGGCGAAATGATAGCAAAAACAACGCCCTGACACACTTAAAAAGTGCTACCCAACGCTCTCATAATGCAGGGTTTTATGGCCCTGCAGCAGGGTGATGTCGTAGCCGTCCAGCAACCAGTTGATCTGCTCGCCGTTCAACGGCATCAGCTCATCCGACGGGCCCGGCCATTTAAATTTTTCCTCGGCCAGGGACTTGTAGTAAAGCACAAAGCCGTTGTCTTCCCACATCAGGCACTTGATCTTGTTGCGCTGCCGATTGGTGAACGCATAAAGCGCTCCGGAGAACGGGCTGTGCCCCAGTTCCTGTTCAACCAGCAGGGCCAGGCCGTTGGCCTGCTTGCGGAAATCGACAGGCTGTCGATACAGGTAAATCTCCGGCAGGTCCCAGGAGGGGCGAAGGTACCGGTGGCGCATTACAGTTGCCTCAGCACGGCACCGAGCAACTCCACATTGCCAGCGTGCAGGCCGGTGATCGAGACGCCGCCGGGCAATGACACCGTTAATCCTTCTGACGACTCCGGACCAGGCACTGCCGATACCTTGGCAAAGCCGGGCGACGACACGGGTTGCTCCGGAAACGACGCCTCCGGTTCGGTCAGCTTTTTACGCCAATAAACAAAGCGGCAATAGGTTAGTGACTGCTGTTGGCAGTAGGCCATGCCGGACAAACCGGATGCCTGCCAGTCTTCGATACGTTGCTGCCAGAGCCGTCTGCGTTCGATGTGTGTCATGCTGATTCCTCCTGGTGTTTATGAGGAAATCAGTGTGGGCAATTTCAGGGCGGGGCTGTAGGTGCCGATTTACGGGCGCTTACCGTCTACTTGATGGTTATGGCACTGAGTGCGCGATTAATTTTGAATAGGTACTTAGCAAAGGGAATCGACGGTGGATACGACAGCTTTAACACTTGTGATTGCAATTGCAGCAATATGGTTCAGTCTTAACTGTGGCTTGCTGGTGGCATATTTATGGATGAAAGGGGATGGAGCAGGCACTCGCACCCGCGCTTCGCACCGTTCAGCCGTTTCCACCAAGGGGCAGGTTAACGTGGATGCTCCCGAGCTGGTGGATGAGAATGCCGGTGCATGGGGGCTGTTTGTGATGTTTGACGACCCTTCTATGGCCAGCAATGAGCGCCTAAGTATTGTGCTGGCGTCCTCCGGTGCAGTGTATGAGAGCAGCAGTAGAACGTTTACGCTAGCGGGTGATTCACCGCGTAACCCGCTGCTTATTTCTAATGCTTATCCGCCGGGCACGTTGCCCTCTTTCAACCAGGATAATGGTGATTTTCCGATAAAAGGCGTGACGGTGAAAATGATCAAAACATCACCGAATGCAACGCCGAACAAGCTGCAGCTAGTGCGTTTGGTGAAGCTAGCGAAAGAGCTCGCACGGATTGGCGGAACGGTCGTGGATGCTGAAAAGAAACCACTCACAGACGCCGGGTTTAAAGCGGTGATTGCTGGTAAAGCGAGGGTGTGAGGGCGGTTTTGGCACCTTGCCTGATCCCTGTTGATACCTCTGTTGATTGGCTAGCAAAACCGGGTTTCTCAAGCATCGACGGACACAGGTCCTCGCTGGGTTAAAACAACGGTGATGGTGGCTGATATGGCGCAATCGCTAGCAGGTGTTTAGGATCATTGGTCAAATTACTACGCGTCACGTTGATGCTAGGCAGGTCGTTCGTCCAGGCGAGGTGCTTTCACCCTTGACCTGATCGATCGCAAACGCGGTATAAAATCCATCTACCCATATTAAGTAAGTGTGCTGGCTTTGTGATGTGAGCCGATCTATTGAACTAATTTTTACACTGGACCCAGTGGCTATTCTATGACAATTGAAGATGACAACATAAGCCAGCCCAAGCAGGAGCTGTCTGAAACAGGTGAGCAAATTGGTATCGAGCTGGATGCAGACGAAGAGGTAATCGAGCCCTTTGATCCCAGTAAAATCACCATAGAGCAAAAAGCCGTACCTATGGACACTATTTTGCGGCGCTTGAAGCAAGGCACCTTGATACTGTCTCCTTCGTTTCAACGTAAAGAAGTTTGGAATGCCAGTAAAAAAAGCAGGCTGATAGAGTCCATCATGCTCAATATCCCCCTGCCCATGTTTTATGTGGCGGCAGATGACCTGGGCAAATGGGAAGTCGTTGATGGCTTGCAACGCTTATCAGCCATTCGGGACTTTTTGCATGGCGACAAAAATGGCGTTTTGCTGAAGCTCAAAGACCTGGAGTTTTTAAGCAAGCGCTTTGATGGCAAAACTTTCAGAGCCATCGAGAGCAATCCGGAAGATCAGAAGATCGTAAACACCCTGCTGGAAACAGAAATGCGTTTTACGATAATCAACCCTGGCACGCCCGAAGCGGTGAAGCGCAATATCTTCAAACGCATCAACACCGGCGGTATGCCGCTGACCGCTCAGGAAATCCGCCATGCCCTGTATGAAGGCCAGTCATCGCAATTGCTGCAAGAGCTGGTGGCATCCGATGAATTTATCAATGCGGTCGGGCGGCGCATAGATGATAGCCGCATGGGAGCCAGTGAACTGGTACTCAGGCTGCTAGCCTTTATGGTGATGGAAAGAAGCGCCTACAAATCTGGCATGGATGAATGGCTAAGCAACGCCATGCGCCTGATCAACGAATTTCCTCAACCCAGTGCTGATGCTATCAACGCTATTTTTAAAGACAGCGTACAACCGGTTATAAAAGTGCAAAGCCTGGAAGAGATTAAACAAAAGTTCAGCCTTGCCATGCAGCGGGCGGCTCAGCTTTTTGAAGGCCACGCCTTCAGAAAATCCCTGCCGGGAGATGAGCGAAAATCACCGATCAACAAATCCCTGTTTGAAGTCTGGGGCAACATCCTTGCTGAAATGCCCAGCGCTGAATTTAACCAGCTGATCTCAGAAAAAGAGCACTTGTTCGCAGAATATCAAACACTACTCAGCAAACAGGATTTTGTAAACGCCATCAGCCGCCATTCATCTTCACAAAAAGGCGTGCTCGATAGCTACCAGAGCGTGACCGAACTGATTCAAAACTTCTTAGGGAATGAGCATGATTAAGCGCCTTTCAATCACCAACTTCAAATCCGTAGTGAAGGAGTCACTAGATTTAGCGTCTTGTACACTGCTGGCAGGTTTAAATAGTAGTGGTAAAAGTTCAGTTATTCAGGCGCTCAGAATGCATAATGCTGCTCTTTCCGGCCAAGCGCCGCTTCTGGCAGGACACGGCGGGCTGGATGAGCTGCGCTCACACTTTTCAAACCCCAAAGAAAACATAGCAGTGGGTTTGCACTGGGAAGATGGCAAGAGCAGTGAGTTAATCCTTAACGACAACCACCTTGTCAGGCCAGATCAAGGCCCGGAATTTTTCTATGTCGGTGCAGACCGCCTGGGGCCGCAGCCTAATTTGCCAATAGCAGGAAGCTTGCTAAGCAGCCCCCATGTTGGAGATCGGGGTGAGTTTGTCTTTGACTTTATCACACGCCTGGTAGAACAAAACTATATACTTCCTGACTTGTTACGCCATGAAAATGCACAAAGTATGACCTTTGAACATGTGCTGCAAGGCTGGCTTTCCGAAATATCCCCCGACGTTAAGTTTACTTTCAACCGCCTTAAAAAAGCCGACATTACCCATGCTGAAGTCGATAGCTTTCGGCCAACCAACGTGGGCTTTGGCTTAAGTTATACGCTGCCCATCATTGCCGCCGCACTGGGTTCAGTGGCACGGCCTGTCAGTGAAAAGGGCAACGACCTATGGGTGTCCGAGTGGGAAACCCGTAAACAGGAGAATGGTGTCTTGCTGGTACTGGAAAATCCTGAAGCCCATCTGCACCCCAAAGGGCAAACAGCCATGGGGCGTTTGCTGGCACTATGTGCTGCCCAGGGTGTACAGCTGGTAGTGGAAACCCACAGTGAACATGTGATGGATGCCTTGCGTATTGCTATCAAAAATCAGGAAATAAGCAGCGCGCAGGTCAAGTTTCATTACTTTTCAAAAAGCAATGAATCACCCACTCGGGTGCAGTCACCAACACTGAGTGAAGACGGTAAACTGGATTACTGGCCGGAAGGTTTCTTTGATCAGACACTAAAAAACCGGGCTATTCTTGCCAAGAGAAGCTAATCAATGGATCTGATATTTTGCATCAATACCAACAGCTTTCCAGCATTAGATCAAAAAAGTGGGCAAGCCCAGTTTGATGATGTCATTCAGGGGGTATTGGCATTAGCAGGTGCTGGGCAATGGCGGTGCCAGTTTTACTACGATTCCAATGGTGAATCTTTACATACTCTGGAAATTGCCAAAGGCTTTACTTACGAAAACTTTGTTGAAGCTTCGGAGTCAGACCTTCAGCTTTTTTTGCTGGAGGTTGAAGACAAAAGCCCTGCGCTGGATGCTCTGAGTTCCGACCAGATAGAAGAAATGTCAGCTTACAGTTTCTATCTGCCGGGACAGGCAGTAGATCCGTACCCTGATGTATACGCCTTGGCTTGGGTTACTTCTGGCTATCTGTTGAGCCTTGCTACAGAACCTAAGTGGCAGAGTGACACAATAAAAATCTGTAAAGCAGATGAACACGGCAGGTTTGTTGATGACTACCTGCTGCTGAAAAATGTAGCGCAGAGAGAGGACGGGAAGTACCACTCAGATCAGCTTCACGCCATAGAGCTAGACAGAATTTTGTCTGATCATATCGCTTCGGATGAATTCAAGGAATGGTTTGCACAGATAGAAGCAGTCAACCAAAAAATAGTCGCAGAAAAACTGAAGCTAGCCGTAGAGAAGAGGTTTCAGGGCGGTAAACCATTGTTTGACAGTTTGAATAATAGCGATGCGCTCAGAGAAATACGCTGCTCAGCCTTTGCTGGCGGTGCCATCAGGATGATCTTCAAGCATCACGGCGAAGCGTGCTATGTGCTATTGATTGGCTTTATCAAACACAGCGATAACGAAGGTTATGCCAAGTACGTACCCATTGCTCAGAGGATATACAACGATTTAATTCAATGCTCCTGATTTTTTGTTCTTCACCTTTTTTCTTTTCATAGAACTCATCATGAAACGAGTGGCCTACCAGTACGTCATTCTGCGGGTTATGCCCTATGTTGAAACAAGCGAATTTGTTAAAATCGGTATTGTGCAGGCTGCCGGTAATGCGGCTTATTTCGGCTCCCAGCTGCAGGGTAAGCGCTACAAGCGGCTGACCGATTTCTTTTCAAGGGTCTGGGTAGCCGCACCTACAAGACGGCTATCCAGGCGATGAAAAACGAACTCACGCGTATCGAGCAACTGGCCACCAGCCAAACTGCATGGACCGATGGATTGTTTCAGAAACTAACACGCCCGCGTGAAACGCTGTTCCAGTTCAGTGACCCCGGCGTGGTATTGACGGATGATCCAGCCAAAACCTTGACCGATCTATACAAGCACTATTTTGAGCATCTTTTTGTGACACCGCAATACCCGGTATGAATAAGCGCTAAGTTGGAGTATGGGCTGATGGCTACTAATGATTGTAATCAATGGGCCGTTGTACGGCTGGTGACAGTGCAGAGAAAAGGGGAAGCGGGCAAGCTACTGTTTACCACTGTTACCGAATTGGCCCAAGGTAGGCCCGTGCCGACGGCTATGTGTGGTGTTGAGTGTCTCCGCCTTAAGGAAAATAAAGAAACGCTATTTTTCCGCCGAGTGATCCTGTCGAAAAATGATGCAATAAATTGGTACCAAACCTTAGGCGAGGGTGAAACATGCACTCCGGTTCCGACTCGACAGGAAGACCGTGAAAAAAAGTTGGATGGTGTGCCAATCCAAGTTTCAAAAATGGTAAGTGACCAGCCGTGGCCAATGCTAGGCCTGCCAATCAATGAAGATCTTTTTTCCCGACCTAACCAGCGCGCAATAGACCCTGCACCCTTTATTGGTAGTGTGCCTGGGCGCCTGCACCGGCGCTTCGGTGATCGCTCAGGCCTGGAAGCGTTCTTGGAGAATGAGGATGCCCAGGCGTTCGTGGCTCGGCGTATGCACATCGATCTGTTCGATTATCAAGAATATCTTGGTAGCGCGGTCTATATTTCACCGGATCCGGTCGTACAGCAAATTGATAATTTCATGGTGCCAGCCAAGGATGGACGCGGTGAGCGGATCATCTATCGGATCGTCCCGCGCCCTGGCCAGAACGTAAAGGGGCTTCGCCTCACGACGTTTGACAAGGAAGCCCGACTGCTCACCAGCTTCGAGACTCATGAAGTTCCAATTAATGGAATTTTGGAAGTGGAGAAGGGAACCTGCATGGGAGAGTATGGTTTCGTGGTGACTCACGATGAGCATGGTGTCCTCGCTTATCAGCCTTCTTCTTCCTTCCTGCGGCAAATGAATCTCGATATCCGTGTCTCTTCGGGGAGTAGCCGAAAAGTCAGAGTGCCTTCGAGTGATTCACCGACAGCTCCAGCTATAGATTACCAGGCGGCTATGGGCTCGGAGTTGGCGTCGAAATCTGCTATTGGGAAGGTCAGCACCCCCGGTCCAGGCGTACGCGTTGCTGTAGAGGCTAGAAAGAGGGAAAAACTGGCAGAGGCTAAGCATTATGGGCAGCGCTGGTTCGCCGAAGGTTCGCGTGAGGAGGCTATGTATTTTATTCAAAGCTTGCTTCGTGCCGCTCGCTCCAGAGTGATAATTGCCGACCCCTACCTAGGTGCCTTGCAACTGGGACAGTTCTTATATGCGGTGCATAGCGAGGTGAGCATAGCTCTGCTGACGACGAAGCTCGCATTCAAGCCTATGTGTAAGCAGAAGAATGTTGAAACCAAGCTCGGCTTATTGGAAGCGTTCAGGCACAGCCTTGAAGAACTGAACAAGTACCAAAAGTTGGTGCCGGATGTCAGGGTGATTTCCGCATCTAGCCTGCATGATCGTTTCTTGGTGGTTGACAACGATGTGTGGTTTGTTGGTAATTCGCTAAATAGCTTGGGTGAAAAAGCTTCGATGATCGTTAAATTGCCAAACCCTAGTGAAGTCATCGAACGTTTAGAAAGCTTAAGTACCAACGCTCCCTGCCTAAATGAACATATTAAAAAAACAGCTAAGACCAATACAGAGCGGGGGAGGAGTGAATAAGTTCAATTCTTCTCTGAAGCCGCCCCCGAGGCCGCCACGCCCCCACTTGGAGCGGGAAATTATGTGGGGGGGCGAGAGTGGCGGCAGTCATTTTTTTCCAAGAGAAATGGAAACCATCCGAACACGTAGGCGCTCATCTAACCCAAAACCTTTAGAAGCTTTTCGCATAGCGGTCGTGAATGCGGTGGAGCGAGTATGGGTTGTGGATGAGTACTTCTTGATGCCGGACCAAGGGAAACCGGATGATCGTATCCTGATGATCCTGGATTGGCTACATCCCGGTCTCGTCGCCAGCGATATCAGAATCCTCACGAAAGCACACGACGAAATCAATGAGGAGATGCTGCAATTGTTCCAGTTACGGGAGCGAGAAATAAATCAACTCCAGGCCCGGCGCCCCAAGCAATGTAGCATCCAGGTAAATACACGCCTCAAAGTGGGCTTTGATTTCATCCATGACCGCTTTGCTATCCTCGATGACGAACTCTGGCACTTCGGGGCTACTGTCGGCGGCTTCCATGCCAGCGTTAACGCTGCCAGTCGGGGGTGGTGTGCTATCGACTCGGGCGCCATCGAGTTTTTTGAGATGGCTTGGGACAAGTGCAAGGGGAAGTGACGATGCAGTGGATACGCGAACAAAACGCTGAACTTGACGAGTACCAAGTTTATGATAACAACTTCAAAACTCGCGACGATTTTCTTAATCTAATAGTGAAGACCGATAAAGACCAGCCTCATCTGATCGCTTCGCTGGCGGAGAGCCTCACGGCGGAAGGGTCGCCGGAGAACGAGTCGTTGCTGGAGCTTGTCCAGGAGCAGGTGGAGCTGCCGCTCGAAGCCGATATGCTGCTGACCGCGGCTTGTGCATGGGGGCTTTGGAGAAGCCCGGATATAGCAACTTGGCTCAAGGTTAAGGAAGTTGCGTACAACTCCTGGCATGTCGAACACTGGTTGAACGAGGCCATGTCAGCTTATGCTAAAAATAATCCCTGTGCCCGGGAGGCCTACGTTAATTTGGCGACGTTACTCTTCAAGGCGCTGGAAGCCGGGGAACTGAAGTCGGGCTCAAAGCGCAAGTACGAGGCGTTCGAAAGGGCTTGGTCGAATTGGCAAAATGCCGAATTCCCACTTGAAGAGATTTGGCGGGAGTTACCGGGCTCCGAATTCATAAATTATAAGGAGGAGATGCGAATCTTCGGCTTTATGTGTGAGTTTGCTCCGGAGGAACTTAGGGACTTGATTGCTGATTCAAATAATCCGCTTCTCGTAGATACAGCTCTGCTGAGTTCTGGAATTGGCGCATTCAGCCCACGCTTCGCCCAGTGGGCGACATACGTCAAATCGGCACCACTAGCCTTTAATCAGGACGGGAGCTGGAATGGCTCGTTATTGCTGCCATTGCTGCTGGTGCATGCGCGTAACGAACTGCTTGATCCTGGCAGACGGATTCCCCGTCACGGTGCCGATGAAACCGAGGTAACTTCGCTCACCAACCAAGTCACCAAGCTGATCCGAGCGGTAGTGGATATTCTCACCAGTCGAGAAGAAGCCACGGCGATGTTTGCCCGCTGGAGCATCTGGCTGATGCGACAAGTTCTGCATGAAAGAGAAAGCGAATTCAGTGATATTCGATCCCATGATTTCGTGGACAACGCCTTACTAGAAGCAATAGGAACGTCCATACAACAGAAGCAGCTGATCGAGAGGGCTCCTGAAGACGCCGCGCCATGGGAAGCCTGGTGTCATCAATGTGTATTATCGTATTTTGCCCATATGGGGTTCATCGATCCTCCGGCTTTCGAAAAATTTGCCAGCCAATGGCAGCTTACTCCAGAAAGCTGGCATGAACAGAAGGGGCGTGACTTACGGGGACGGGCTAATCTACATATTATTAGAGATAACATACCTAGTTTATCTGCGAACCTGCTGGTGTATCCCTTGGCGTCGATGGATGGTTTTTCGGCGAGCTGGCAGCAGCTTTGGGATAGTGCCTATTACCTGCGGGAAGTACTAGAGTTTGGTTCCGTGGATGCTGGGGAAAAATCCTACTCGGACCGAGCAGACGCCAGCCGTTTATTGCTGCTGTTGGGTTGCATGGGGTTGGCCTGCTTTGAGCAAGCTGCTGCTCGTCTTGATGCATCAGCGGACCATTTGGTAGAGGAATTGATCAGCTTGTATAGGTCGCTTACCTCGGCAGCCATGGAAGTATTGAATATAGATGATACTATCAATCGTGATAAGTGGCAGTCATTGCTGCAGCACCTTGCTCTGCGCCGGGTATACTGGGATGCCAGCTATACTTCTGAACATATAGCTGCGATATTCACTGGGCAAGAGACACCATCTATTCGGGACTTCTTGGACTGTTTCCAGTCAAACCCTGGTGACCTGATAATCTTCCTGCACGCGTGCATGCTCAATGAGCTGGATGCTTCAAAGTTACGTGAGGAATTACGGGGTGCCTCCGTCGACCTGGACGTCTGCGTGGACACGCTCAAACGGCTTAACGGGCTCCGGGACCGCAGGTACCCGATGGATAGCCGAGCTATCAAGGCTATTGAGCCACTTATGGGATGAAGCGAGAGGCTGTTGTCGTGCCCAAGGTGAGAAGTTAGCTCAGGCACCAGACGCCAAGTAATCGGCATACGCATACAAACTATCAGCGCTGGTCCGAAATGCCATAGTTGAACCTTGGCATCTCTCGCCGACCCTATCTGCCAGCGTAGTTGTCACCCAAAAAACGGATTGAGAGGTGATCAACGTGTGTTACCCCGCAGAGCGTAAGGAAGCCATCCTCAAGAAGATGGCGCCGCCCATGAACATGACCATCCCGGAATTAGCCGAACAGGAAGGCATCACCGCGACAACCCTCTATAATTGGCGGAAACAGGCCAGAGCACGAGGACAGGTTTTGCCATCACGTTCTACCCAGCCAGATCAGTGGACCAGCCAGGAGAAGTTCCAGATCGTCCTGGAGACAGCTCCGATGAACGAGGCTGAAGTCAGCGCCTACTGCCGCGAGCGCGGGCTCTACCCCGAGCAGGTGGAGGCCTGGCGGGATGCCTGCATGAACGCCAACGACGATGCGGCAGCGCAGGCCAAGCAGCTTCGACAGGCGCGTAAGGCGGAGCAGAAGCGGCTCCGTAAGCTGGAGCACGAACTGCACCGCAAGGACAAGGCCCTGGCCGAGACGGCGGCGCTGTTGGCCCTGTCAAAAATGGCCGAGGCGATCTGGGGCACGACCAACGACGAGGACGACTGACCAGCCTCCCGGATCGCCAGCGTATCGTGACCCTGGTGCAAGACGCCCAGCGTGACGGTGCTAGGCTGGCCAAGGCCTGTCAGGTGATGGGCATTAACGTGCGGACCTACTATCGCTGGGTCGCCAAAGGCTAGCGGTGTGCACAAGCCAAAGCGCAATCGCTCAATAGCAAAGCCATTGGGGACAGCCAGTGCAGCGAGCAATTCTGGCTAATGGCGGTCATGCAATTAATCGATCATTATCAGAACCTTGGTGGGGAGGGTGACCCGTTGGGAGCAATGCATGCAAATCTCCCAAATCGAAAATAGGCTGGTCGAGCGCAAAGCGCACTAGCATGCCTTGCACTAGAATCTCCTCTCCCCACGCGCGGCCGAATGCCTAGGTGCCGCAGCCCTTGGTTAAACCAGCTCGCGGTTTTCCGCGCGGGCCTGCTGCCGATCACGCCATACAGCGCGGCAGATCAGGGCCAGTACGCCCAATGTCAGTACGGGCCAAATCAGCACATAAAAACTGAAAAGCATGGTCATGGTCTTTGCCTCCTTAATTCGGTGCTGGCTAGGGCCTGCACCGCCTTTTGGTCAAATATTAAAAAAGTTCACAATCAGTGTTGGGCAGCCAGGCCCGCCGGCCTGCCTTCGGTAGGCTGGTCATCTGACTTCGCCGGGGAGAGGTCGTAGTTGCCTACGCGCTGGCCGATGGTGTCGAAATCGAAGCGCGCCTGACGGCTGGCCAGACTCATCACCACGCATACTAGGGTACTGGCGCCATAAGCGGTCAGCGAGGCTAGTAGCACGGTGTAGTCACGTAAGAAACCGGTCGCGAAAATCAGCGAGGCAACAAGGGTGAGAATGCCAGCGATGAAACCGGCCGCTTGGCCGAGAAAGCCAAACACCATCAGGCCTATGATAACGCCACCGCCGATGCAGGCGAGCAGCTCGAAAAATAACCCACCGGGGCCAGCAAGAGAGATCAACTCGAAGCGCGCAGCGCAGAACAGCACCATGGCGACAAGCACCGAGGTGGTAAAGGCGGCGTTGGTCACGCGGTTCCAGAAACAGCTAGCGATTACAGGGAAAACGATGGCGCCCCACAAGGCACCGACGAACACCAGCATGACCAGGATATCCAACGAAAAGCTGGCGAACACGATGCCTATTATCGTGGCGACGATCATAGTCAGACGCCCCACCAGCAGCATGCGCTTGGGATCGGCCCTGCCGCGGGCGATGTTCTTGCCATAGACATCAGCCATCATAATCGCCGATAGCGCGGAGAGGTCGGAGTCGGCGGTGGACGACAACGAGCCAATCACCAGGATGAAAAACAGCGCGATGAAGATGGGTGGCAGGTAGCCTGAGACCATTTGCGGAATCAGGTTGTTCATGTCGCCGTTGAGCGGCTCGACACCGAGGGTCAGCGCCATCAGGCCGATCATGCCCAACCCTATAACGATCGCCCCGTAACCTATGGTAGCGGTGAGGAAGGTGGGTTTAATGTGCTCTTCGTTCACAGCGAATAGGCGCTGGGAAATCGTCTGGTTGCCAATGGCGTAGGCCAGCACCGCGACGAAGAAGGGCGCGCCCTGATTGAGGATGGCGTCAGTGGAAAAGAAGTTGGTCTGCTCGACGCTAAGGTTGTCGAGACCGGCAACTAGCTCTGATGGGCCGCCCATGGCGAAGAACACCGCAGGAATAATCACGATGGCAATGGCCATGAGCGCCACCAGCTGGGCGAAGTCGGTTAGTACCGAGGCGCGAAAGCCCGACCACAAAGTATACAGCAGCACCCCGACTCCGGCGATGATCACCCCGGCCTGGAAGGAAAGTGGCGAGAGCACTGACACCAGCGCCCCGGCAGCGGTAAAGTTGACCATCAAGCTGATCACACTGCCCAGGACATTGGAAAGCGCTAGAATCAGCTGGCTGGAAGAACCATGTCGCGCATGAATCAGCTCGCCCAGGGTGTGGGCATTGGGGGCCAGCTTGCGAAAACGTCGACCGAAGGGGTAGATGAATAGGATCATCAGAGCCCCCCAGAGTCCGTAGTGTATGGGCCCTGATACGCCATAGGTATAGCCGGAAGTGGCCGCAGCATAGAAGGAGGCCGCCCAGATCCAGGTGGCGGTCATGCTAGCTGCACCGATCCCAAACCCTACGCGATGATTGGAAACCATGAAGGCGTCGGCATCCTCGTTCTTTTTGCGAATGCCGAGCGTCATTAGGTAGGTACCGCCATAAAAGGCAATCAGCAGCAAAACAACAGTCAGGGTCGAGAATTGATATAAAGACTCACTGTTCAAAAGCAATTCCTCTGTGGGTGGAACAAATACGCGCAAGGGCCGTCGCACGCAACATGCTGAACGCAGTGGCAACATGGCAGATCCGGCGCAGGGCGTGAGCGTTGCTTGGATGACAGACAGTCGGCTTGTTGGCGCAGAGCTCAGCCGCTGGCATTATCAAGACACGGCAAAAAGATGCCGAATGGGGGCATTAACCCCAAGCGGGGAGGTAGGGTGGCGGGCGGCGCGGCATGCAGCGGCCCTCATCCGAATAATGGCTCGACATGGATTCCCTCTTCTATCGATAGCGTCCGCATCGTGCGGAGAGTCGAAAGTGCCGGTGATCCAAACTGTGGTGAGGCAATACCAAGCGGAACCCTTGCGGGTGCCGATAATAGGGGTTGTATGTGGCTCAAGGCCAGTACCCCAGAGGAGCAATACCTTAAGGTTTACAGTGCAAAATGTCCAATTTACGTCCGATTAGTGGTCAATTGTCAGGTTTGTCAGAAAATAGCCTGGGAAAATCTTCCTCGTTGTGCCGCTGCTTGAGGAGGGCACTGTGGTGTCGCTATTCAGCCTAGGGGTTATCGATACTCGATAATCGCCGTTTTTTTACGGCGTGACTCCCTGTAGACATGGAAAATATTATTCGTGCGGGCAAATAGTTAGAGGCGATGCTTTTTAAGACGGTAGGCATAGGCTGCTCGCGTCATTCCTAGGCGCTGCGCTGCTGCAGTTATATTTCCGCCACTATCACTATTGGCGGCTTGAATTAGTGCTCTTTCTACCTCTTCTAATGTCATACCAGCGTCTAGTAGTGGTTGAATATGCTCTCGTGGAGATACGTTGCTGGAGTTGTCGTCAGATGTTGGTATGAGCATGCCCGTTTCATCTAGGCATTGAGCTTTCTCGCGCTCCAGTGTCGGGACGCGGTAATCACCAAACAATGCTTTTTCGGTAATATGTTTATTGTCAGCAGTGAGAATCACGCCTCGTTCGACGCAGTTCTTGAGTTCGCGTACGTTTCCCGGCCAGCGGTACTGGTACATGGCTGAACGAGCCTGATCGGAAAAGCCGAGTGTGCGGCGTTGATAGTGGTTTTCAAAGTGGCTGAGAAAGTGTTCCGCCAATGGCACGATGTCGTCAAGGCGCTGGTACAAGGGTGGCACACTTAATGTAAAGGCGTTAACCCGCCTCATTCACGAGGGTTCTGATCGGGCAGTCTGAAGCTACGTGCCATCGGCATTGCTCGTAAGGATCCGTATTTCCGGCGTGAGCGCCTGCTTCGTAATGCCCGAACACTGCGTTTCTTTCGCCGTTTTATAACCTCCAGGAATTAATCTCGACCTTCAAAGCAGCCGTGATCGCCGACCGCCGCTCCGGTCGCTCGCTTTCTGATGCTGTGGTGGTCTCGCAGGAGCGTCAGCTCAGTGCGGTCAGCTTCGGTAGCCCCTTAAGCAAGGTCGGCCACCACTTGTCGGCGGCGGCACCGAGGTGAACCGTGATGCGACGATGTCGATGGCTGTCAACGCCAGAGAAGGTCAGCATCCAGGCCCGATCGACAGGATGATACGTGCGGCGAAATTGATATCGTCTACCTAGCAGAAGCTCAACGGGGGTATTAACGCCCTCTACACCGATGCGATACGCATTGTAATAAATGGTGTTCCAATGCATAGCCGCCTTATTCACGGTTTCTAAGTCTGCAACATAATCGCTCGATGCGATGTTTTGTGTTGCAAGGGGTAAGGTGTGGACCTATGCCAGACCGTATGCTATTGGTTTTATAGAATTATCAGCCTTCGTGTGTGCCC
>NZ_FODB01000041.1 GCF_900110265.1 Vreelandella aquamarina
TCGACGTGAAGCGCCCGTTGGAAGCGCTGGATCAATGGATGCGACGCCGACTACGTTGCGTGATCTGGCGGCAATGGAAGCGCCCACAAACCCGGCGCCGGAAACTCCTGGCACTGGGTCTGGACGAGCAACGTGCCTGGAAGTCAGCGGGAAATGGTCGAGGCCCTTGGTGGAACGCCGGAGCGTCGCACATGAATCAGGCCCTGCCACGGAAGTGGTTCGACCGTCTGGGTCTGATCTCGGTACTCGATACGGTAAGATGGCTTAGTCGTTCTTCATGAACCGCCGTGGTACGGAACCGTATGCCCGGTGGTGTGGGAGGGCGCCGGGGGTGACCCCGGCCCCTACCCGATGATTCATCTAGCGGGTGGCGGCGAAAGAGGCGGTGGTGGAGTGATCCACCGCATCCGCGAGCATTTCGGCGGTGATGGCGGAGAGCGTCCAGCCCAGGTGGCCGTGGCCCGTGTTGTAGAACACCGTCGGCAATTTGCCGGGGCCGACTTTGGGCAGCATATTCGGCAGCATTGGGCGCAGGCCCGCCCAAGGCACCACTCGCTGGGTACTCACGCCGGGGAAGCACTGCTCTACCCAGCGCACCAGCGGCTGAATGCGGTCGTTACGAATATCGCGGTTCGCGCCGTTAAACTCAGCGGTACCGGCCACGCGGAAGCGGTCGTTGCCCAGGCGGCTGGTCACCAGTTTGGTTTCGTCATCCAGCAAGCTCACCGTCGGTGCGGCCTGCTGTGAGGCTTCGTCGTCCAGCTGTACGGTGATGGAGTAGCCTTTGACCGGGTAGATGTTAACGCGGTCACCCAGCTTTGCGGCCACCGCCCGGCTGCCGACCCCGGCGCACACCACCACGCTGTCGAAGCTTTGGCGTATTTCTTCCCCGTCGATTGAAGCGCTGACCCAGGCGCTGTTCTCATCGGCGCCCAGGTCGGTCACCTGATGGCCGTAGTTCAGGCGCACGCCGCGTTTCGCAGCGGCTTTCGCCAGCCCATTGGTGTACTTGTGAATATCCCCCGTGGCGTCACTTTCGGTAAAGAAACCTCCGTAATAGCTACCCGCCAGCGTGGGTTCGATGGCGCGCATTTCCTCCGGGGTCACGGCACGGCGCTCAAGCCCGCCTTGGTGCAGAAGCTGTGAGACCTTAGCGGCATGCTCGTAGCCCACTTTATCGCGGTAGATATGCAGAATGCCTTTCTGTTTCACGTCAAAATCGATCTGCTCGTCTCGCGCCCACTGAAACAGATGTTCCCGAGCCGCAATGGCGAGGCGCGTTGTTTCGGTGGTGTTGTCGGCATAGCGGGGAATGGAAGCGATGAACTCGGCAAACCAGCTCAGCTTGTGCCAGCTCGGGCGCGGGTTCACCAGCAGCGGGGCGTCGTTCTTGAGCATCCAGCGCAGGCCCTTGATGACCGTGGGCCAGTGGTTCCACACCTCTGCGTTGGAGGCAGACAGCTGCCCGCCGTTGGCAAACGAGGTTTCCATGGCGGCGTAGCGATGCTTTTCGAAGACGGTGACGTCGAAACCGCGCTTTACGAGGGCGTAGGCACTGGTGATGCCAGTGATCCCACCGCCAATGATGGCAATGCGTTGCATGAGTCTCTCCACAGATTGTATGAGCGTCGGGCGATACCCCCCGGCAAACATGTTTGCTAGGCGTACCCCTTCCGTCATGGAACCTGAGAGATTCACGCCGATGAGGTGGCGCTTGCTCCTTCGGTGGGCTGAGTGACGCAGTCATCAACCACTCTTCGGAACGTAATGGTAAAAACGTTAGCCGTTGCGGTCCGTTGGCCTGAGAGTTTCCGGGGTCGTTGCTCCTTCGGCGCTGGTGGCAGGCACCAGTCTCTCCCGCGATGGCATACTGACGTTGTAACGCGACGGTGTTAAAAAGGGAATAGGCGAAAGGTGGAAACATGAGCAGCAGCTGCTTTGCCAGCCACCGCGTTTTCGCTGACAATAGCGAATCCCTTCGAGCAATGGAAAAAGCGCATGCAGGCAAACGGATTTTTTGAGGGCATTGGCGAGGCGATTGGCGATGCGATCCGCATCGTGGTCGAGTTCTTGCTGGGTATCTTCACCAACTTTTTCGGTGCCTTCGACGACTTTATCGGCGGGCTGACGCGTTCGCTGGGGATTAATGACTCGTTTTTAAGCCTAGCCATACTGCTGATTGGCCTGCTGGTGCTATGGGGCGGGCTGCGTGCGTTTCTGCGTGGCTCCATCATTGGCGGCATTTTCCGCACGCTGATTGGGCTGTTTATCCTGTCGTGGCTGATGATGTAGCGCCCCGACCACCGACCCACGCTTGCGCAACGCCGCAGGCGATCACTAGCCCACAGCCGCTTAACTGCAAAGGCGAAAGCGCTTCGCCAAACAGGCTCCAGCCAAAAATCACCACCGCCACCGGCTCACAGTAAGCCAGCGTGCCGTATAGCGCGGTGGGCAGGCGGTTAATCGCCATCACCGCACACAGCAGCGCCAAAAAACCGGGCACAAGGCCTGCAGCTAACAACCACGGTACTTGCCATGCGCTGGCGGTTAGCCCTGCTGGCTGCCATAGCGCAAACGGCAAGATCACCAGCGCCCCGACCGCCAACTGCCAGAAGGCGCAGGTGCGGTCATCCAAGTGGCGCGGCAATCGGCGGTTTGTCAGGATAAAACCGCTGTAAGCTAGCATGGCCGCTAAGCCAAAACCCATGCCAATCACGTCCTGCTGATCGTCCAGGTTGAGCCGAAACTCCTGCATCATCGCGAACCCAAACAGCGCCAAACCAATGAGCGAAACTTGCGCCGCTGCAAGCCGTTCGTTAAATAGCGCATGGGCCGCGATAGCCGCCACAATCGGCGCGAGATACACCATCAAAATGGCGTTGGCCATTTGGGTGTAGTTCATCGCCTGCACGTAAAACAGGATGAACGCCGCCAGCAAACTACCGCTAATCACCACCTGCCGCCCTGGCAGTGTAGTGAGCCCTGCATGGCGTTTTGTCAGCAGTAAATAGCCGAGCAAAAACAGCGCCCCCAGCCCCAGCCGGTAGAAGGTAATGCTCTCTGCATTCAGCCCGGTGATGCGCGAGATCACGCCGATAGTGGCCATGCCCACGGCAGCCACTACCGCTAGCAATAGGCTGGAAGGAGCAATGGTGAGCGAGGGAGTCGGTAGTGGCATGCTGGTCGTCCTTGAGCGAGTTTCATGAGCATATGACGCATTGTCATTTGCTTCTTTGGTGCATTTTGTCATCATTTGCACTCTTTTTGTGCAAAGGCGAGTGCGATGAAAACGTATCTTGGCAAGATGCGCGGAGAACGAACGCCGCGCCCCCGGGTAGGCTGGCGAGATGCCTGCTGGTCGTGGCTGGGTGCCTTTACTGGCATGGCGCTGATTTGCTGGCTAAGTGCCGAGTGGCTCTCCCAGCAGCTGTTGATCGTGGGCTCGTTCGGAGCAACCTCGGTGCTGATTTACGCCGCCCCGGAAAGCCCTTTTGCCCAGCCCAGCCATGTGCTGTTTGGCAGCGTGCTCTCTGCCTGTGTGGGCGTGGGCTGCTACCAACTGTTGGGGGCCACGCCGCTTTCCATGGCGTTGGCGGTGTCGCTCTCCATTTTGGTCATGCAGCTTACCCATACCGTTCACCCGCCAGGGGCTGCCGCTGCGCTGATTGCCGTGGCAGGCGGTGCCAGCGTGCATCAGTTGGGCTGGTGGTATCCGCTGATCCCCATTGGCGCAGGCTGCATCGTCATGCTGGTGGTGGCGATTCTGGTCAATAACCTGGCGCGCCACCGCCGCTATCCGCGCTACTGGTAGCGCTGTAGCTGCGCTTCCAGGGCAAAAATATGCGCATCTTCGGTGCCCAACTCGCGCAGCGCTTGGGCTAGGTTCAGCAAGTAAGCGCTGTTGGGGCCGCTGGGGCCATGGGCCTGGGCTATTTGCTGAGCGATATCGGCCAGCGGGGCATCGCCTAAAAACGCCGGGTTGTCTTCGCTGGCCAGATAAATCAGCCCCTCGCTAGGCGCTTGGTCGGCGTCAGGGTTACCCGTTTCATCCAAAAACGTCAGCGTGACTTTTTCCCGCAGGTAGCCGTTTTTCTCCCGCACATCCAACGGTGCGAGCACCTCTGGGGTGATGCGGTAGGCCATGCCGTGACACACCGCACCTTCGGCACGAATCAGCGTCGCCACTCGCCCCGGCGCGTCCGGCGTGCCGCGGTGGTCGTGGGAGCCCTGCCAGAAGCGCCGCGCCCAGCCGGTAATCGCTGCAGGCCGGCGCTCTAAATAGTCAAAATCGGCTTTCCAGATCAGCGAACCGTAGCCAAAAAGCCAGATATCCGCATGGCCGTCGAAGAAGTTTCTTTGCTGGTTTAACGTCGTGGTATCAAGCAACATAAGCGATCTACATTTGTGACCAAAGTGGCTGCACGCGCATGGCGTTAACGGTGGTTCATCATCCGGGTTATACGATTGATTTACCAGCCAGACGTGGTGCTCTATGACGCGGGCGTGGATGTGCATCACGACGACCGTCGAGGCTACCTCTCACTGAGCAGCGACGGCCTCTACGCCCGCGACCGCTATGTACTCGACCTGTGTCGCCACGCGGCCATTCCCGTGGCGGCGGCAGACGTACTGGCGGCTCATTAACGCTCCGATTGAAAAGGATGAACGCGATGCGCGCTATTTTTCTGGTCGATAACGGCTCTCTGCGGCCTCAGGCAACCCACAGCCTGCGCCGCGTGGCGGCAGCGTTGAGCGAGACGCTAGGGGAGACTGTTCAGGCGGCCTCGCTGTTGCACTCCAATAAAATCCCCGCTGAAGAGGTCGACGGCATTCCCGCCATTACGTTAGGCCCCGCCGCCGAACGCAGCGCCGAGGCAGGCGCCACCGAGATTATCGTGCTGCCGTTTTTCTTCGGCCCCAGTAAAGCGCTAACGGGGTATTTGCCGGAGCGAATGGCCGCGTTGCAGGCACGCTTCCTTAACGTGTCGGTGCGGGTTGCGCAGCCGCTGGTGGATGAGCTGGGGAATAACGACCTGCGCCTGGCCGCTCTGCTGGCCGATCACGTGCGCGCGCAGTTGCCCGATCGGCAGGCGGCCAGGGTGACACTGGTAGACCACGGCAGCCCGCTGCCGGAAGTCACTGCCGTACGCAACCGCTTGGCGGGGCAGCTCAGCGCGCTTCTGGCCGATGACGTGCGCTGCGTGGCGGCGGCCTCTATGGAGCGACGTGACGGCGACGAGTACCGCTTTAACGAGCCGCTATTGGAGCGCCTGCTGGATACTCCCGAATTCAGCAGCGGCCACGTGGTGCTGGCCATGCTGTTTCTCTCGCCTGGTCGCCATGCCGGGGAAGGTGGCGACATTGCCGAGATTTGCGCCGCCGCCGAACAGCGCCACCCAGGCCTGCGGGTGCGGCCGACGGCGCTGGTGGGCGAGCATCCTGCGATTGTCGATATCCTGGCCACGCGACTTCGCCAAGCACTTGATGGCGAACGCTTTCTACTGGAAATGCCCGCCCAGCCGCCAAACGCCTGATGACCGGAAACGCGCCGGGGAGATGTAACGCCGCCCAAAGGCGCGTAGAATCGCGTGCTTTTGCACGCATGTCGCTCCTCCATCAGGGCTATGTCGCCAACCAGGGTCTCTATCTTGATCGCCACCGCCAACATCACCATGCAGTTTGGGGCCAAGCCCCTGTTCGAAAATGTTTCCGTCAAGTTCAATAACGGCCATCGCTACGGTTTGATTGGCGCCAACGGCTGCGGTAAGTCCACCTTCATGAAAATCCTCGGCGGCGAGCTGGAGCCCTCTTCAGGTCAGGTGATGCTGGACAGCAGTACGCGGCTGGGCAAGCTGCGTCAGGACCAGTTTGCCTATGAGAACGAGCGGGTGATCGACACCGTCATCATGGGCAACGCCGAGCTATGGAAAGTGGCCGCCGAGCGCGAGCGCATCTACTCGCTACCTGAGATGAGTGAAGAAGACGGCATGGCCGTAGCGGATTTAGAAGTTCGCTTTGCTGAGCTGGATGGCTACACCGCCGAGTCCCGCGCGGGCGAGCTGCTGCTTGGCCTGGGTATTCCCATCGAACAGCACACCGGCCCCATGAGCGAAGTCGCTCCCGGCTGGAAACTGCGCGTGCTGCTGGCCCAGGCACTGTTCTCCGACCCGGACGTACTGCTGCTGGACGAACCTACCAACCACCTGGACATCAACACCATCCGCTGGCTGGAAGATATTCTGAAAGCGCGCAGCAGCACCATGGTGATCATTTCCCACGACCGCCACTTTCTGAACAGCGTCTGCACCCACATGGCCGACCTGGATTACGGCGAGATCACCCTGTTCCCCGGTAACTACGACGACTACATGACGGCGGCCACCGCTGCGCGTGAGCGTCAGCATGCCGACAACGCCAAGAAAAAAGCGCAAATTGCCGAGCTTCAGCAGTTCGTCAGCCGCTTCTCGGCGAACGCTTCCAAGGCCAAGCAGGCCACCTCCCGGGCGCGGCAGATCGACAAGATCAAGCTGGAAGACATCAAGCCCTCCAGCCGCGTCAGTCCGTTCATTCGTTTCGACCAGAACAAGAAGATTCACCGCAACGCGGTAAACGTCGATGCGATTACCAAAGGCTACGACGGCGAACCGCTGTTCAAGCGTTTTTCCATGACCGTGGAAGCGGGCGAGCGGATTGCCATTATCGGCCCCAACGGCATTGGTAAAACCACCCTGCTGAAAACCCTGGCCGGTGACCTGCGCCCCGATGCTGGCGAAGTGAAGTGGACCGATGCCGCCGAGCTTGGCGTATTCGCCCAGGACCACGCCGATGACTTTGCTAATGACGCCACGCTGTTTGAGTGGATGGGCCAGTGGACCAAAGGCGGCGAACAGGTGGTACGCGGCGCGTTGGGCCGCATGCTGTTCTCCAGCGACGACATCAACAAGTCGGTGAAGGTGATCTCTGGGGGCGAGCAAGGGCGGATGCTGTTCGGTAAGTTAACGCTCACCAATCCCAACGTGCTGCTGATGGACGAGCCCACCAACCACCTGGACATGGAATCCATCGAAGCGCTCAACCTGGCGCTGGAGAACTATCCTGGCACGCTGCTGTTCGTTAGCCACGACCGGGAGTTTGTCTCCAGCCTCGCCACCCGCATTATCGACATGCAGCCGGAGGGCATCGTCGACTTCAGCGGCAGCTACGACGACTACCTGCGTAGCCAAGGCGTGGTATGAGTTAGCCGATAATCTGAGCATAGGTGGATTCGCTGGCAGGTTCCCTGTCAGCATCCAGCATTTTACCGCTGAAGGTCTCGTTCATCTCTTTGGCGAGCTCTACATACACGTGCATCTGCTGATTGCGACGTTTATGCAGCGGCGGTTTTACCAGCAGGCTAACCCCACGGATCGGCTCGTGGGTTTCGCCCCTCAGCAGGTCGGGCATCTCCCCCGGCGGAAAGGCGTTCGCCACGGTGACGGGGTTGGAGGGCTGCTGGCCGTCGATCAGAAAGACTTTCTTGATGGCATCGTAATGGGCGCCTTTTTCCCTCAGCCACTCGGTCAGTCGGGCATCGGTCGAGGCATCCGGCTGATTGAAGATGACGAATAGCGAATGCTGTTTTACCTTGCCGGTTCGTTTGGTTGACGGCGGCGGCGGCTCTTCAGCGGGCGGGGGCGTGGTGTCCTTGGCCACGGCGGGGGTGGGCTCTACGGCCTTTTCCCTGGCACGCCGCCGCTTGGGCATGACGACGTAGATGAAGATCAACGCGGCCACCACGCCCAGTAACAAGGAGGCGAAAGCCAGCAGTACGGAAAGAGATGTCATATCCATGGAGTGAATCCCTGTTGTCCGTTAACGCCTAGGCGCTATTCAACCGCCAGATGGAAGCATTGAGCGCCATAGACGGCCAGGCTGGCACCGCGCAGAGGCGCATCTTCGGTCATGTAGACCCGCCAGCCGTCGGGGGCGAAAGCGTGTCCCGTCACGGCGGCGGCTCCCACCAGCAGTAGCGAGACGAGCAGCGCCAGCAAAGAGCCGAATATGAGCGACCTATCCAGCAGTAGGGATATCGCGTTAAAACGATAGAATCAACAGATTAACAGTGTTTCACGCGTTCAAGGCATAAAAAAAGCACCACCTGAGTGATGCTTTTCATGCTTAAGGGTTCCCCCAAGTGGGGAAACCCTGAACACGTGTTGGCCTGAAACGTTTAGCCGATACGGTCGTAACCGTTATTCAGGAAAGGATAATCGGTGTAGCCCTTCTCATCGCCGCCATAGAAGGTTTCATGGTTCGGCTCGGTGAGCGGGGCGTTCACACGGAAGCGTTCCGGCAAATCGGGGTTGGCGATGTAGGGGCGGCCAAAGGCCACGGCATCGGCGGTGTTTTCCTTGATGCGCGCTTCGGCACGCTCGGCGTCGTAGTTGCCGCAGTAGATCAGGCTGCCGCTGAAGCGCTCGCGCATCTGCTCGCGGAAACCATCGGGAAAAGTGATATCGCCGCCCGCCCAGTTCGGCTCGTTCAGGTGCAGGTAAGCCAGGCCACGCTTGGAGAGCTGCTCCGCCATGTAGAACGCCATCGCTTCCGGTTCGTCGTCGGTCAAGCCGAACAGCTCGATGAACGGCGTCATACGGATGCCGACACGCTCAGCACCAAACACTTCCACGACCGCATCGACCACTTCCAGCGGGAAGCGGGCACGGTTTTCCAGCGAGCCACCGTATTGGTCGGTACGCTGGTTGGTGCCGGTGGCCAGGAACTGGTTCAACAGGTAAGCGTTGGCAGCGTGGACTTCGACCATATCGAACCCGGCGCGCTTGGCACGGATGGCCGCTTGGCGGTAATCATCCACGATGCCAGGAATCTCGTCGGTTTCCAGCGCACGCGGCGTGCTGGTGGGGTGCTGTCCAGCGGTGCCGTCTTCAAATTCAACAAAGCACTGAGCGCCTTCACCTTTCAACGCGCTGGGAGCTACCGGCTGCTGGCCGTTGGGCTGCACCATTTCATGGGAAACACGGCCCACGTGCCACAGCTGAAGAGCAATACGACCACCCTTGGCGTGAACCGCATTCACGACGCCTTTCCAGCCTGTTTCTTGCTCATCGGTCCAAATGCCGGGCGTGTACACATAACCACGGGCAGTGGGAGAAATGTTGGTGGCTTCGCTAATGATCAGGCCCGCACCGGCACGCTGGCCGTAATAAGCTTCCTGCATCTTGCCCGGCACGCTATCTGGCGTGCGCGAACGGGTCAGTGGTGCCATGATGATACGGTTAGGAACCGTCAGGCTACCGAGCGTGGTGGGGGTAAATAGTGTTTCGAAAGCCATCAAATAAGCTCCTTTTGGATGCTTTGGTAAAATAGTACGCCCAACAATAGACCAGTTTACTAGTTAGTGCCAGCTAGATACTTACAACACTATTGCAGAGTAGTGTCGCTATGATGGAAACGCCCAAACCATAAGCCTCTCTGGTACCCTTGCTGCTTATTTGTCAGGAAATTCTCGACAGCATGTTAAAAAACGCATCGCAGCGCCGTCCTTATCAGGTGGCGGAAACCATCAAGTGCTGGATTGTGGATCGGCAGTTAAAGCCAGGAGACCGGCTGCCGAGCGAGTCGGAGTTAATGGACACATTGCAGGTGTCGAAAGGCACAGTGCGCGAGAGTACGCGCGTACTGGAGGCGCAGGGCCTGGTGGAAACCCGTACGGGGCCTGGCGGCGGTGCCTTTGTACGTGCGATGAGCGATGCAAAAGCGGTGTCTTTGCTAAGTAATTATCTATTTTTCAAAGATATTTCGATCAAAGATATTTATCAGATACGCCTAGCGTTAGAACCGGAACTGGCGGCTTCATTGGCGGGGAAAGTGAGCCCAGCAGAGCTGGCGCGCTTGCGTGAGAGTCTGCATAGCTATTCCGGTCCGGCAAACGATAGCGAGACGGAGCGCCAGCAACACCTCGATTCGCTACATTTTCACTTGATGCTTGCTGAGTTGGCAGGCGGCAATCAGTTGCTGACCTTTATCATTCGTTTCACGATTCAAGTGCTCTCGGATCTGACGATATATCATCGACTGTATGAGCCAGCCACCTATGACTTTGGCCAGGTGGGATGTCGCTATCATGCGCAAATACTGGATGCGATCGAGCTAGGGGATGCGGAAAGCGCTTATAGCATCATGCGGGAGCATATGCTGGATGCCCAGCGGGTAATGAATCAGCAGGAGGCCCAGGTACGCCGAGGCTTTTTACCTGAGCCACTGAAGTAAACGCGGTCAATGAGCTATGGTGTTCCCAGCTGTTGTAAAAACGCCATGACCACCCTCGTTGCCGCTTCACCATCTTCGGCGGTAATCGCTTCGTCGGGATGGTGGCTTAACCCATCCTTGCAGCGCACAAACAGCATTCCGATATCCGTTAATGCCTGCATGGCCAAGCCATCGTGCCCAGCACCACTGAACAGTCGCTCGGCAGGCTGGCCAACATCGGCACAGGCCTTTTCTAGGGCGGCCATTATCCAATCGGCACACGCAACGGCATCGGCGCTGTACGTGCTTTCCATCTCTAGCAATAGCCCTCGGCGAGTCGCCACTTCTTCCATGGCGGCGTAGACAGCGTCGCGACCTCGTTGCCGGATATTGCGCTTAGGTGAGCGTAGCTCAACAGTGAAAGTGACCTCGGCAGGAATGACATTGACGGCATTTGGGTGGACATCTAGCTTGCCCACCACGCCGACCAGTTGATCGGTGCTCTGCAGCACGCTATCGACGGCCAAAACCATCTCTGCCGCGCCAACGAGGGCATCATGTCGCATGGGCATCGGTGTGGTACCTGCGTGTCCGGCCTTGCCGCTTAGCGTAACGCGGTGGCGTTCAATGCCCGTTAGCGCCGTGACAACACCTACCGCATGATGCCGTTGCTCAAGAATAGGCCCCTGTTCGATATGGACCTCTAAAAACCCCAGCGTGTTGGCAGGGTCGCGGGCGATTGCGGGGATTTCACTTGGCTGGCAGCCGAAGGCGGTCAAGGCCTCTTCAAGCGACACGCCCTGTTCATCCCGAACGGCAAGCTGATCGGGCGTTACGTTACCCGCTAGCGCTTTACTGCCAACCAATGTGGTAGGAAATCTCACTCCCTCTTCGTCACCAAACGCGACCACCTCGATGCCAAAGGGGAGTGTCACCCCTTCGCGCTGAAGCGCTTCCAGTGCCAGAATGGGCAGCGCAACGCCCAGCATCCCGTCGTACTTGCCTCCTTCGATCACCGAATCCTGATGAGATCCCATGATGAGGGTTTTTTCTCCTGCCCGTGCCTTGGGGCAGCGCCCCACGAGGTTTCCAGCAGCGTCCAGTTGTGGTGCAAGTCCGGCTTGCTCCATCCAGCCGCTGATGAGTGGCAGTACATCTCTGTGCTCCTGAGAGCAAAACAGTCGGGTAACACCGGCGCCGGGAGCCGAGCAGCGAGCAGCTTCATCAAGGCGCTTGATTAATACTTGCCCCAATTCATTTTGGGCAAATGGAGCATTCACAGCGGCTTTGGTCATAAACTCTCCGTTAGGCGATGGTGGCCAACAACCCAGCAGCGTGGAAGCGCGTCTAGCGTAGCGGCAGCTGGCGCCAAAAGGCTTGGAAATCGTCGCGCATGAACTGGCCAGCTAGCAGCCTTAGGGCTGCTACAACGTCTTCCGACCAGTCAACGCGTAAATCAATGGGAGCTTGCTGGAACGACTCGATACGCAGTGCAGCCGAGCGGGTGCCACGCTTATCGCCACCCGTATCCAGCGCGGCATCGAGAGCGTCAATGAGGTTCGCCAGCAAGTGCTGGTCGTGATGGTTTGGGTAGCGGGGCGCTTCGCTTCGTTTAATGGCAGCGCCGCTGTTGGTGGTGCTAACGCTTAGAAACCGCTCGGCCAAAACCTTCACGACATCGCGGCTTTGCAGCATGTTGCCGACCGCAGCGACGCCGGGAAAGCAAACGGCCTCCACTTCAGCGATGTTCTCGCTTCCGGAATGTACCGATGAGCGGCCATGGGCATCCATCACCAAGCATTGGCGTAGCGCGGCGTCGCTATCTTGGCTGACTGCTACGTCAAGGGCCTGCTTAGCGGTGGCGCCATCGCGCAGTGCGTCACACACACGAGCCGGGTACCAGGGGTTGGTAAATCGCCCTTGGGTGACGCACGCGCCAATGCCGCGCCAGCAATGATGCACATAGCCGCCTACCGCCACTCCACCGGTGGCAGTGATGGTGGCGACAGTGCCTGTGGCCGGGTGGCAGTGAACCAGTGAAAGCGTCATGGTGTTAATGCGGGCTTAATAGCCCACCAAGTGACCAATCACCAGCCCAATCCAGGACAAGACATAGACCAGCACCATAAAGGGCAGAATGGCCTTGAGCCACTGGGCATAGGAGACGCGACCAAGTGCCAGCATGGCCAGCGTACCGCCTGAGGTTGGTACAATCAGGTTGGTCAAACCGTCGCCCACCTGGAACGCTGTGATCATGAGTTGGCGACTCATGCCGACAAGGTCTGCCACGGGAATAAGAATCGGCATGGTCACCAATGCCTGGCCGGAGCCAGAGGGAATGAACAGGTTGATGATATCCTGCACCACACTGGCCATGATGGCAGAGAATATCGACGGTATACCGTCAATCAGCGCGCTCAGAGAATTGACGATGGTGTCGATAATGACGGCCTGTTCAAGGATGACCTGAATAGAGGCCGCCACCCCAATCACCAGCGCACCGGCGGTGACGCTGGCAGCACCCTCCATCATCTGTTTGACGATGCCGTTTGCCGACAGGCCGTTCAAAGCACCAATGACGATCGCCAGCAGTAGAAAGGTGCCTGCGATCTCGTTGATGTACCAGCCGCGGGTAAAGACACCGATCAACATGGCGATTAGCCCGCCTACAAATACCACCATGGTCAGAATATTGCGCTTGGTCAGGCGATATTCACTTAATGGCTTACTCAATGACTCGGCGTTGTCGGGCTCTTCAAACTCCATTTTGACGACGCGCTTGCAGATATACACCGAGAGCAAGGCCAGTGATGAAAGTACCAGCAGCGTGCGCAGCCAGGCGCCGGAGAAGGTCGGCAGCTCGGCGATACCCTGGGCAACGCCCACGGTGTAAGGGTTGATAGGCGAAAGAGCAAAGCCGATCCCGATGCCGCCGACGGCCATGGCGGTGCCCACCAAACTCGAACAGCCGATGGCACTAGCGATGAGCACTGCAATTGGCACCAGCGCGATATTGTTTTCAAACCCAACCGCCACGCCAAAAAAGCCGTAGATAAAGGTGCCAACGACGATGATCATATTGCGTCGGGCAACGCCAACGCGGTTAACCGCCACGCCTATCGCGTTTTCCAGCGCGCCGGTCTTTTGCAGAATGTGAAACAGCCCCCCGGCGATAAAGACGATAAACAGGTATTGCGAGGCGGCAATAAGGCCTTCAGGAATCGCCACGAAAATATTGAACAGAGGAATATTGGCGACATCTTCCAGGTAGGCAAATGAGCCTGGTACGACGACCGTGCGGCCATCTTGAGTCACTCTTTCAAATTCACCCGCAGGGATAATAAAGGTTAGAAAATACGTCGCGACCAGGATGAGAAAGATGAGCACCATGGGGTCGGGAACCGCCTGATACCATTTTTTAGGCGAGCCAGAGGCTGCCGCGTTTTGTTGTTCAGCCATGAGGATACCCTTGCTTGTGATGTGTCTCAGCGTGGACGCTCGTTGGCGTCTTACACTGAATTTATCATGATAAATAGAAGGGTCAAGCAAGGCCTTTAACGATACTGATCTCTAAACCGCCCCAATCCTCTGGGTACTGAACGGGATTTAGAAAAACACTAGTGCCGCTGCCAAGGCCAGCGACGTTTAACAGGTGTATCAATCTGTCCGATGGCGCTGGTGAGCGGCAGCATGATCGCGCTGAGCTGGCGGTGGCAAACGGAACTGCTGAGTACGCCGGGGCACTGTTTGAGCAGCAGGTCGCACTGTTGGGAGGCGATAAAGAGCTGCTCTACAACCGCAGGCGCGAACAGCGGCTTGGCCTGCTGGCAGCAGCGGGTCAGCTCTCGGGAAAGCATCGAGAGCATGCTGGTGTCTAGCCAGCAGGGCAGCGGGTCTTCCAGCCGTCCGGCAATCGAGTGCTGAATGGCTTCAAACGATGTGCGTAAAAACAGCAGGGTTTGACGAAGCTGGCGCTGTTCACTGGTCATGTGACGTCCCTTTACCTCAACGGCTCTTTATCTACCAAGGTGTTGGCTAAAAAGAGAGTGTTTCTCATTTGCATTTATGGTGAAGATAGCCTCCCTCAATCGCGGTGTCAATCTCAGGCTATTGTCTCGAACGATTATCAAGGGCCATTATCACGGGCCTGATAAAGCTGCCAATCGTTGTTGGTGAGCGGCTTAGCACCCTGCTCGGTGACCACCACGGTATCGCTTAAGCCAACGCCCCACTGGCCGGGTACCCGCAGGCAGAGCGGTAAATGAAACACCATGTTGGTTTCAAATGTGCGCGTTTGGCCTTTAGCGATGTACCCCGTGCCCTCTACCCAACTAGGCGGAAACTGCGCCCCTACGGCGTAGCCAAACACCCCGGAGAAAAACAGCTGGTCGCGGGTTGGAGCCAGCAGTGCATCTGCCGCCTTCGCGGCATCATCAAAGGTGTTGCCCGGTTTCATATGGCTGCACAGCGACTCGAACAGCGAGCGGCACAGGTCGCGGGTTGCGGTTAGTTGCGCGTTAGGTTTTCCTGTCACGGCGGTGCGCATCATGGGTGCGGTATAGCGCTGGTATGCCGCACCGAACTCTAAAAAGACCGGCTCGTTGGCCTGAATAACGCGGCGCTTATGGTTAACGTGAATCACCCCAATGCGGTGCCCGCTGGTCACGATAGGCTGCAGGCTCATAAATTCGCTGCCGTTCTCTAGCAGTGCCTTTGCACCCGCCGCCGCAATGTCGTTGTCAGTCACTCCTGGACGAATAACGGCCATTGCTGCTTCTAACCCCGCAGCGGTAATACGCGCACTCTCACTTAGCATTTCAAGTTCGGCGCTACTTTTCACAATGCGAATCGTATCGAGCAGGTCACCTGCTTCACCGAATCGCTCTTTACCTACCGCGTCGGTTAATGCGTTCATCACGCCGACCCGCAGCCCGCTGCTCCAGCCATCGATGCCAATGTGCTCGCAAGGGATTAATAGGTCGGTCAACGGCGTGATGATTTCATCCAGATTTTCCCATCGGTAACCGATGATTTCATCCACACGGGCAGTCACCACTGCTGCCCCTGTTTCAATAGAGGCGACCTGGAGAACGAGTCTCTCTTGGGTACACACCAAGCAAGCATGCACCGACACCTCAAAGGTGTGATAGCCAGTTAGGTAGTTAATATCGGCGGGGTCGGTGAGCAGCAGCGCATCCAGCCCACGCTGGGCCATAGCGTGGCGCACCTTGTCTAGGCGCGCTTGATACTCATCGGAAGCAAAAGGCAGCTCACTTTGGGCGAGTGTCTCGGCAAGGGCTTCGCGGTAGTGGTGGTAATCCATGGCGACCTCCAGCGTTAGGTAAGGTCAGTATAGGCAGCTGTTAGCGTTACGCCGCTGCCATTACCAACGCTAGTAATCAGTGTGAGCTGCGCCTCAATCGTACTCGGTAATATGATGACGTAGCCGGTTGGCACAAAAACGTGCCTTCTATTCGTGCGCTGAATAAAAGTGTGTGATGTTTATTTCCAGTGGAATGGTCATGTGTTGCATATTCGAGTGTTGCTTTTTTAATAACATTTATTTTGTGCGAAAAGGTGTTGTTCGCCTCTGCAACCCCATTGATTACTGTTGCTTGCGCATTTGTACGTCGGTCTATATGATCAGATTGGTTAAAATAATCAACAAAAGGAAGGTGGCAAATGCAACCTCAAGCGTCTTCTGGTCATGTGGCGTCTTACTACGCGGCATCGTCAAACTCCACGTCTCAAAGGCCCATGTTGGAGGGGGATGTTGAGTGTGATGTCTGCGTCGTCGGGGCTGGGTTTACGGGTATCTCTGCAGCACTGCATTTGGCGGAGCGTGGCCACCGTGTGGTGGTGCTGGAAAGCGTGGCGATTGGCTTTGGTGCGTCCGGACGCAACGGTGGGCAGATCGTTAATAGCTATAGCCGTGATATGGATGTTATCGAGAAACAAAACGGTGCTGAAACCGCACGGGCACTGGGGGCTATGGCCTTTGAGGGTAATCAGATTATCCGTCAGCGCATTGAAAAGTATCAGATCAACTGCGACCTAAAAGAAGGCAATCTGTTTGCCGCTTGCAATAAAAAGCAGTGGGAAGGCCTAAAAGAGCAAAAAGCCTTATGGGAGCGCTACGGCCATCAGGAGCTTGAGCTGCTGGAAGGTCAAGAGGTCAAGCGAGAAATAGGCAGCGATCGTTATGTGGGAGCATTGGTAGATCACTCTGGTGGGCATCTTCACCCTCTCAATTTAGTGCTGGGGCAGGCGGCGGCTTTGGAGTCGTTGGGTGGCAAGATTTTTGAGCACTCCCCCGTTATCCGCGTGGAGCACGGTGAACCGGTGGCGCTGCATACGCCCAAGGGACGCGTGACCGCTCAGCGGGTTGTTATGGCTGGCAATGCTTATTTGCAAGGGTTGCTACCCAAGCTGGAAAGCAAAGCAATGCCATGTGGCACCCAGATCATTACTACTGAGCCGCTGTCTGCTGCGTTAGCAGCGCAGCTACTGCCTAACGATAAAGCGGTAGAGGATTGTAATTATCTATTAGATTACTATCGCTTGACCGCTGATAACCGTTTGCTGTATGGCGGCGGGGTGAACTATGGTGGGCAAGAGTCAAGCAGTATTGAGGCAGCTATTCGGCCGAAAATGCTGTCTACCTTTCCAGACCTTGGTGATATCCGCGTCGATTACGCCTGGAGCGGAAACTTTTTGCTGACACTCAACCGCCTGCCGCAGTTCGGCCGCATTAATAGCAACGTTTACTACGCCCAGGGGTATTCTGGCCACGGGGTGACGTGTTCTCATTTGGCTGGCAAGTTAGTGGCAGAAACGATCAGTGGTGAAGAAGCACGTTTTGAAGCTTTTGCGCAGATTTCCCATCTGCCAATGCCCGGCGGACGGTTGTTACGTGTTCCGCTTTCCGCGATGGGAGCGTGGTTTTACGCCATGCGTGACCGGTTGGCTGTTTAGCGCTGATTAGTTTGATGATTGCTTGGAAGTGGGCTGGCGAATATGTTCGTCAGCCCGTTTTTATTTGCCACAGATATTCACTGATAACACGGAATAAAAATCTAATAGAATGATGGGGGCGCAGCATAAGACAGGCAGAAGTAATAAGAGAGAGACGTCGCGCAGCGCCTCTCTCTATTCTATTGATGGTTTATCAACTTACACGTGTCGCAAGTACCAGTCATATTCCATGGCGCTAACTTCGCGCATGGTTTCGGCGCGCTCTGCTTGGCGGTTGGCAATGAACACTTCAATAAAGTCTTCGCCAAGTTGTTCGCCAAGTACACGGTTGTTGCTCAAAAGGTGCAGCGCTTGGGTCCAGCTGTTAGTCAACTGAGGTGCGATTTGGTCATAGGCGTTGCCGACGATTGGCTCCGCAGGTGCAATCTGCTGAGTTAGGCCATGGTGGATAGAGGCCAGAACGGTGGCCAGTAACAGGTAGGGATTAACATCGGCACCCGCTACACGGTGCTCTATGCGCCGCGCTTCTTTTGGCCCGGCGGGGATGCGTATGGCCACAGAGCGGTTGTCGTATCCCCAGGTAGGTGCCATGGGCACATAGAGTCCTTCCTGAAAACGGCGGAACGAATTGAGGTTGGGAGCCAGCAGTGCCATGGAGTCTGGCATCAGTTCCAGCAGTCCTCCTACAGCGTGTTGCAGTGCGGTACTCTCCAGCGGGTTGTCGCCGTTTTCTGCAAAGATATTATGTCCGTTGTTATCTACCAAGCTGACATGAACATGGGTGCCGCTACCGGCTTCTAAACCATAAGGCTTGGCCATAAAGGTAGCTTCAAAGCCGTGCTTTAATGCAACGCCCTTGATCAGTCGCTTGAGCAGTACTGAATGGTCGCAGGCGCTTAGCGCATCATCTGTGTGAATCAGGTTGGCTTCAAACTGGCCGGGTGCACACTCTTTTAATACCGTATCCAGCGGCAAGCCTTGTGCCTGGGCGGCGCTCTGTAAGTCATTGATAAATTCAGCGTACTCGTCTAATTCCAACACCGAATACAGCTGGCTTTGAGTGGCACGCTCGCCGCTGCAAGGAGATTGCGGTGGCTGAATCAAATTTTCTTCGTCGCGTAAACGGTCAACCAGATAAAACTCTAACTCAAGGGCGACGACGGGAGTTAAGCCGCGGCCGGAGAGCTGCTCAAGAATGCGCCGTAGAATCTGGCGTGGATCGGCAAAAAATGGTGAGCCGTCCATCTCCTCCATGGTCATCAATAGCTGGCCATACTGGCTGTTATTCATCCAGGTGACTGGATTGAGCGTGCCGGGAATGGCGCGACATACGCGGTCGCCGTCGCCGCTGGAAAGCCCTAGGCCAGTCTCTTCAACGGTGTTGCCATTGATGTCCAACGCAAATACCGAAGCAGGCAAATAGATGCCTTTTTCAAACACTTTGCCAAGGTTATCGCTAGGGATGCGTTTACCGCGAATGACGCCGTTAAGATCACTGATTAACAGGTCAATGCTGGTGATCTCTGGGTGACTGTCGAGAAAGTCCGAGGCTACGTTTTGAGCGTCTGTGTTATTGGCAGAGGACATACGTTGTACCTTATTTTTATGCCGTTTTAGTTGTGTTTCTGCTAACAGTATCCTTGCGTCGGTAGCCGCTTGTGTCAAATATTTAGTAACAAAAATAGTGGTATTATTTTTTAGGGTCAACTAGTTATTTTTTTAATCTCTTTTTTATCAGTAATTTACGGTGTTTTTCTATAAAAATTCTATTTTGCTATTGGAAAATAAAACAAGCCACGCTATGTTGAAATGACTGTTAAATAAAACATAACAACCGACAAAGTGGTTTGACTATGCAAGCAACGCATTCCCCACGCCCATTGGTGGGCGTCATCGCCTGCTGCCGAGAAGTGGAAGGCCATCCCGCGCAGATTGTGACTGATAAGTTCCTGCAGGCGCTTTACCACTACGGCATCACGCCGGTGATTCTTCCTGTGTTAGCCGCCGATATGTTGATGCCGGAGCAGCGTGCTGAACAGGCCATCGCTCTGTTGGGCAGCCTGGATGGCTTGATGCTAACTGGCAGTTATACCAACGTTGCTCCTGACCGCTATGGTGCTGAACGCGCCCCAGAGAATACTCGTGCTGACGCACGGCGCGACGAAGTGGCGCTTTGCTGGGTGCACGAGGCGTTACGGCAGGCGTTGCCCTTATTTGGCATTTGCCGCGGCTTTCAGGAAATGAATGTCGCTCTTGGGGGCACGCTTCATCAGGCAGTTCAAACGCTACCCGGCATGCTCGATCATCGCGAGCCACCCGCTGACGATATGGCGGGCCATTATGCACCCTCTCATACGGTAAAGATTCGCCCGGATGGTGCCCTGGCGGCGCTATATAGCAGCGAGCATGCTGAGGTGAATTCACTTCACCAGCAGGGGATTGATCAGTTAGCACCAGCGCTGGATGCAGAAGCCTGGGCGCCTGATGGATTGGTTGAAGCGATTTCCGTGCGCGACGCTGCTGCGTTTGCCCTGGCTGTTCAGTGGCATCCGGAGTGGCGCCCTAAAGAACATCCCTTCTATGACGCTCTGTTTCAGGGGTTTGCGGCGGCCTGCCGTCAGCATCGTACTCAGCGCGCTGCCCAGCTTGCTGTTAGCTGAACGCTTGTTGTAACGATTTGAACAGGAACTGACTTATGCAGACTCAGGATTACCAGGCGTTGGATCGCCAGCATCACCTTCATCCATTCACTGACTTTAAATCACTTGGCGAAGAGGGTAGTCGCATCATCACCCACGCCGAAGGGGTATACATATACGACAGCCAGGGCAATCGTATTCTTGATGGTATGGCAGGTCTTTGGTGCGTCAATCTTGGTTACGGGCGTCAGGAGTTGGTTGATGCCGCCACCGAGCAAATGCAGCAGCTGCCGTATTACAACAACTTCTTTAAAACCACCCACCCTCCGGCAGTGAAGCTGGCCGCTAAGCTGAGTGAGCTGGCACCCGAGCATATCAATCATGTGTTCTTCACAAGTTCCGGATCTGAAGCCAACGATACCGTGCTGCGTATGGTGCGACGCTATTGGGCGATTAAAGGCAAGCCGGAAAAGCAATGGGTTATCTCGCGTGAAAATGGCTATCACGGCTCTACTGTTGCGGGCATGAGCCTTGGCGGTATGGCGCCGATGCATGATCAAGGTGGCCCATGTGTGCCGGGGATTACCCATATTGGCCAGCCTTACTGGTTTGGTGAAGGGCGCGACATGAGCCAGGAAGCCTTTGGCAAGCATTGTGCCCAAGCGTTGGAGGAGCAAATTCTGGCGTTGGGTGAAGATAAAGTGGCGGCTTTTATCGCTGAGCCGGTGCAGGGCGCAGGTGGTGCGATTATTCCACCGGACAGCTATTGGCCTGCGGTGAAAGAGGTGTTGGCCAAGTACGACATTCTGTTGATTGCCGATGAAGTCATTTGCGGCTTTGGGCGTTTAGGCGAGTGGTTTGGCAGTACTCACTATGGGTTAAAACCTGACCTGATGCCGATTGCCAAGGGCCTGTCGTCAGGCTATCTACCCATTGGCGCGGTGCTAGTGGGAGATCGCATGGCCGATACGCTGATCGAAGACGGCGGTGAGTTCTTCCACGGCTTTACTTACTCCGGCCACCCTGTGTGTGCGGCTGTTGCGCTTAAAAACCTCGAATTGCTGGAAAGTGAGCGGGTGGTCGAGAAAGTCCGCGATGAATTGGGGCCCTATCTGGCCAAGCGTTGGCAGGAACTAGCTGAGCATCCGCTGGTGGGCGAAGCCCGTTCGTTAGGCTTGATTGGTGCACTAGAAATAGTCGCCGATAAGCACACCGGTGAACGTTTCGATAAGTCTCTTTCCGCAGGCAATCTGTGCCGTGACTTGTGCTTTGAAAGCGGCCTGGTGATGCGCTCAGTGGGCGACACCATGGTGATGTCTCCGCCGCTAATTATCACCCGCGATGAAATCGATGAATTAGTCAGCAAGGCGCGTTTGGCTTTGGATAAAACCGCTGAAAAGTTGGCGATAACACACCCTATGGAGAGTGCATAATGGCGGCAGATACACCGAAAACCCTCGCCGACTGGCAATCAAAAGCCGCATCACTGAGCTTTGAAACGCGCGCTTTCATTAATGGTGAGTTTGTCGCTGCCGCCGATGGCAGCACGCTGACCAGCATCAACCCTGCCACCGGGCATGTTCTTGCAGAGGTTGCCAGCTGCAATGTTCAAGATGCTGAACTTGCGACGCAAGCAGCCCGCGCCACCTTTGAAAGTGGTGTCTGGTCACGTTGCCACCCAAGTAAGCGTAAGCGTGTGCTACTGCGTCTAGCCGAGCTGGTAGATACACATCGCGATGAACTGGCGCTGTTAGACACATTGGACATGGGCAAGCCGATTTCCAGTTCGCTAGGTGACTTGACAGGTACAGTGGCTTGCCTGCGCTATCAGGCGGAATGTATCGACAAGCTGTACGGCGAAGTGGCACCTACTGGAGATCGTGCGCTAGGACTGGTGCTACGCGAGCCAATGGGCGTTATCGCTGCCATTGTGCCGTGGAATTTTCCACTGATGATGACGTCCTGGAAGATTGCTCCGGCACTGGCTGCGGGCAACAGCGTCATTCTCAAACCGTCGGAAAAATCACCTTTATCAGCGCTGCGCTTGGCACACCTTGCCAAGGAAGCGGGAATTCCCGATGGCGTCTTTCAGGTGCTGCCAGGTTACGGCCATACGGTGGGCAAAGCTCTGGCACTTTCCATGCAGGTTGATGGCCTGGCGTTTACCGGCTCCACCGGCGTGGGCAAACAGCTGATGCAGTACGCGGGACAATCCAACCTGAAACGCGTGTTTCTGGAGTGCGGTGGCAAAAGCCCCAACATTGTTTTTGCCGACTGCCAGCACCTTGATGCCGTCGCCCAAAGCGCTGCGGAAGCTATTTTCCACAACCAAGGCGAAGTCTGTATTGCCGGTTCGCGCCTGCTGGTGGAAAACAGTATTCGCCAGGATTTTGTGGCCCGCGTAGTGAAAGCTGCTGAGCATATGCAGCCTGGAGACCCGCTTGATCCAGGTAGCTTCATGGGTGCCATGGTTGATGAAGCGCAGTACCAACGAGTACTGGAGTATATTCGTCAAGGCGAAAGCGAAGGTGCCACCCTGAAACTAGGCGGCGAACCTAGCGATTCCAATGGATATTTCCTGCCGCCTACGGTCTTCGATGATGTGACTCCCGAGATGCGCATTGGCCGCGAAGAAATATTTGGTCCTGTGCTAAGTGTGTTTGGGTTCGACAGTGAAGAGCAAGCGATTGCGCTGGCCAATGACAGTGATTACGGCCTTGCTGCGGGAGTTTGGAGTCAAGACATTGACCGCATCATGCGGGTCTCTCGGCGGCTGCAATCTGGTCAGGTATACGTGAACAACTGGGCCGGTATCGATCAGACCGTTCCCTTCGGTGGTGTTAAGCAGTCGGGCAATGGACGCGATAAATCGCTTCACGCGCAGGAGAAATACTGTGAAGTGAAGACGGTATGGATGTCGCTTAGCCCTTAAACACCGCGGTACGCGACGATCGAACCGCAATTAAAAGCATCACCACGTATTAATTTGAATTATCCACAGCGCTAGGCGCTGCCGTACAAGCGGTGGCGTCTGGTAACGGCTCCCCTGTGCCTGAATACCGTATCAGAAACGTCATAACAATCTTTGTGATGGTCTCAGCAGACCTGAACAACGGTTTCTAACGCGGTTACATCACTATTAACACCAACAACAAGCAAATGCTGAGTGAGGACATTATGTCGACCGACACCACTGCTAGGGAAGATCAGGAAACACCGCGGCCAAGTTTGAAAGCGACCATGATACCCATTGTATTTATGGCGGCGTCATTGGGCGTATTTATTGGCTACTTCGAAACGGATCCGCACTTGCCGCTATTTTTAAGTGCGATTGTGGCGACCGCTGTGGCCATTGCGACGGGAAGCCGCTGGAAAAAGCTTGAAGCGGGCATCATGCGCTCTATTGGCCTGACGACTCAGGCGATTGTAATTCTGATCATTATCGGCACCATTATTGGCTACTGGATTGCTGGTGGGATTGTGCCCACGATGATCTATTACGGCTTAAGCATTCTGGCGCCAGATTACTTTCTGGTCGCGGCGTGCTTAATCTGCTGTTTAGTATCGTTGGCTGGCGGGAATGCCTGGACAGCAGCGGGTACTATTGGTATCGCTTTAATGGGCGTCGGTGAAGGGCTAGGCCTTAACCCCGCAATGGTCGCAGGAGCCGTGATCTCTGGCGTTTATTTTGGCGACAAAATTTCTCCGCTTTCCGAAACCACCAACATGGCACCAGGTGTGGTTGGCGTTGATCTGTTTGAACACATTCGCTATATGCTTTACACCACAGTGCCTGCGCTTGCGGTGGCACTGGTGCTTTATACCATTATTGGCCTCAACATGACGCCTTCCGGTGATGGTGCGACACAAGTAGCTGAGTTGCAGCAGAGTCTCAATGAACTGTTTATTATCAGCCCCTGGCTGCTGTTAGTGCCTGCTGCAGTTATCGTGATGATGGTCAAGAAAGTACCCGCCATTCCTGCACTTTCCGTTGGCTCGTTGTTGGGGATTGTATGTGCGACTGTGGTTCAGGGGGTCCCTCTGGGCGATAACTTTACTATTTTTGTAGAAGGCTATGCGGTAGATACTGGCAACGTTACGGTGGACGATCTACTGACGAACGGCGGTGTTAGCGCCATGATGTGGACAGTTTCCTTAATCATTATTGCGATGAGCTTTGGCGGGATTCTTGAGTCGGCCGGGTTCTTTCGCACGATCGTAGAAAGCCTTCTCAAACTGGCTAAGACCACTGGTAGCCTAATTGCTACCACGGTGGCGACAGCGATGACCGCTAATGTCGTGGGGTGCGATCAGTATTTGAGTATTATTCTGCCTGCCCGTATGTATGCTAGCGAGTACAAGCGGCGCGCACTCAAACTGAAAAACTTATCACGCACGGTAGAAGATGCAGGAACCATGACCTCGCCATTAGTGCCATGGAATACATGCGGTGCCTTTATGTTTGCCACCCTTGGGGTCAGTGCCTTTAGCTATGCACCCTATGCCTTTCTGGCACTGCTCAGCCCGATGTTTGCTCTTCTTTACGGTTTTACCGGTTTCCGTATTGCCTATGAAGACGAACCGCAAACGGTAGATGGCGACACCGATTTAGCAGGTGCTCGTAGCGCCTGAGCGCAACATTATGACTGAGGCGAATTAATACAACTATTTTTCAAAGCGCTACATTAATCGAGAGATTGCCCCACAGCCGTGGGGTTTTTTTTGCGTTATTATGTCCCCGTCAATAGACCGTCAACGTAACTTAATTCAGTTATTGATAGGGAGTGAAAAAAGCATGTCGGATGACGTGGGTGCGAGCTTGCGCTCTTTGCGCAAGCAGCGGGGGATTTCGCAGCGTGAACTGGCAAAGTTGTGTGGGGTTACCCATTCGAGTCTTTCGCTAATAGAGCAAGGAAAAGTTAGCCCGTCAGTCAGCTCTCTGAAGAAAATCCTAAACGCATTCTCTATGAGCGTCGGTGATTTTTTTACGATGGACCTTGATAGTCAGGAGCAGATTTTCTATTCAGCGGATGACTTGGTTGATATCGCATCCGGTGATATTTCTTTCAAGCTTGTCGGGGCAAATCGGCCCAATCGTGCGCTGGCGTTTATGGTTGAGCGTTATTTGCCGGGTGCCGACACTGGGCAAGCCATGATTACTCACTATGGTGAAGAGGCTGGCTTTGTCGTAGAAGGCGAGATTGAAATTATTGTTGGGAGCACTGCCAAGCGCTTAGGGCCAGGGGAGTCTTACTATTTTAAGACAAGCGTTCCGCATCGTTTCCGAAATATTGGCGATGCCCCTTGTAAAATAATCAGCTGTGCTACGCCTGGTAAGGCGTTCTGACATTACTGGCACGGCTACCGTTATTGTTCGGCCATGCCAGATACGCCAGAAAGTATTGATATTAAAACATACCATTCACTCACACCAATGCCGTGTCATACGTTAGCGCCATAGAAAACTTAACTACGACAAAACGGCCATACCTGATAAAAGCGGCGACATTGAAACTCTGCTTCACAGCTGTTGAGTTGGGCTTGATAGCGGTTAGCTCGTGCCGACACTTGGCTGCCCGCCCGCAGTACGTGAGGTTTATTACGGTAGGTGCCCCGTTGGTAGCCGCCAGCGCCCTCATGATAAGCGTAATAGAGGTGTTCGGGGTTATTCAGTGAAATGCCGGTTTGGGCGCGGGTGCGAGTGTTGTACCAGCCAATAAAATCAGTGGCGTGCTTCATATGGGTACGCCGTGCAAAGGTGCTGCCTGCCTGCTCCCGGTATTCGCCCCAAACGGGATCTTGCGCTTGGGCATAGCCTCTGGCGGAAGACGGCCGAGGGCCAGGAATGAAGCCTAGGTAGCGCTTTCGGTCTGGGCGTACGTGGCTTCGAAACGATGACTCCTGTTGGATAAACGACATCTGCGTTGCAATCGGTGTGCCCCACTTCTCTTGGGAGTCTCGGGCGTAGTCGTACCAACTAGGCTGCTCGCGGAATATCTCACAGATATTGCTTTGATCCTGCGGCGGGTTAGGCGCAAAGGTGGCGCAGCCGGAAACAAGCAGTACGGCGCACAGCGCTAGCGTTAGACGAAGCGTCGTGAGGGGTACCGAATTATCAACAGGGTGACGCATGGCAAAATCCTTGTGAATACGTTCTTGTGACTTCATTTTTATAAATAGAGATAAAGTGTAAGGCTCAACTGTTCCTAAGCCTACCTTGTTTAGCGCAGTAGTGACTCTAAGCAGCGGCGTAGCCGCTGGACTTCACGCGCTAATGTCTCTCCCGACAGCATGCCCACGCCTACGACTAACCCCGTCCGAGGGTCCGTTTCAGCGCACACCGGGCTGAGCGGACGAACAATCAAATGCTCTTTGAGCAACGCTTGGGCAAGCGCCACATCATTAACCCCGGACACAAACTCAACGCACAAGCTGATCGCGCTAGTCGGGGGCGATACGCTCCGCACCTTGGGCAGGGAGCAAAGCTGGTCGTGCAGCACCTGCTGGCGACCTAAATAGTCGCGCTGGATGCGGCGACACCAAGCATCTAAGTCGCCATCAGAAATAAACTGTGCCAGCACGGCCTGATCCAACATGCGCCCTTCGCGAAACAGCTCGCTGCGCAGGCGGTTCATCGGGCCTGCCAAGTGGCGTGGCACCACCAAATAGCCAAGCCGCAGGCCGGGAAACATCATTTTGGAGAATGAGCCTACCAATAAATGGCGTTCCGAGTGTGGATCAAACAGCAGGTTAGTGTGATCGTCACGGGTGAATTCGTAATCGTCTTCAACGATGTAGGTGGGCGATAACGCATCGCAAAACTGCTGCTTATGAACGGCACTCGTGGGCACGCTGAGCGGGTAGTGATGAGAGCCGGTCAAGTACGCGAGGGCAATGTTACCGGTCGTTTGCGGTAGAGCATGCCCGCTATCAGGAAACCAAGGCACCATCTCAATCGTTAAGCCCGCGGCGGTAAACACATTGCGTGCCCCCCAATAGCAGGGCGATTCCATTGCCACTGTATCGCCTACATCGCCCAATGCCATGGCGCATAGCTCAATGCCGTTATGGGTACCATCGGTAATGATGATCTGCTCAATATCACAATGAATGTTGCGCCAGCGCGCCAGAAACTCATGGATTGCGCGCTTAAGCGGCCCATAACCGCCGGTGGAATACGACAGCAACAACGCATTTTGCGGCACGGTGACACTGGCATAGAGCTGGCGCCACTTGCGCATTGGAAACTGGGCGATATCCGGTATGCCAGGCACAAAAGCACCGCTTTGCACCGTGCTTGCCCCTGGCCATCGCAATACTTTTTGAGCGCGTTTTGAAAGCTGAACGCTGGTTGATGTGGGCGCGACAGACGCCTCTTTCTTACAGCTCCAAGTGCCCTTGCCATGAAACGTCGTCAGTAAACCTTCTTCAATCAGCGATCCAATGGCACGAGACAGTGTGTGTCGAGCAACGCCCAACGTGACTGCCAGCTGCCGGTGTGACGGCAGGCGAGTTTGGTTCGGCCACGCCTGGGTGACCGCCTGCCTCAAGGCTTGCTCTAAACGCACCTGTTTACTCAAACGCTCAGGTTGCTGCGCATAGCGTTTTACAAGCTGCTGTAACACGTCCTGGCAATCCATTCGTATCCTCTTACCGTCACGATGCTCCCCGTTTCGCTAGTAAAACAGAAAAGTGGTCTGGTTGAACGGAAAAGTGGTGCATTCGCCTGCCAACACATTACTGCTAGCGTGCAGATCATATTGTCAACCAGGAGAAAGTCATGAGCTTTATCGAAAAGTGGTTACACGATGCCGTACCCACCCTGGTGGGTGACGAGTGGCGCAAGGGCCAGCAGACCTATGCCGTCGATAACCCCGCCACCGGCGAAACCATCGCCCACGTAGCGGATTTAAGCGCCGACGACACCCGCGACGCCGTGGCCGCCGCTTACGAAGCCGGTGCCGCGTGGCGCGCCACCCCGGTGAAACAGCGCTCAGCGCTACTGCGCCGCTGGTTTGAGCTGATCAATGAGCACGCCGATGACCTGGCCCGCCTGATGACCCTGGAGCAGGGCAAGCCCCTGGCAGAAGCCAAAGGCGAAGTGACCTACGGCGCGTCGTTCATTGAGTTCTTCGCTGAAGAAGCCAAGCGCATGGCCGGGGAAACCCTGCCCAGCCACGGCGCGGACAAGCGCCTGCTGGTACTGCGCGAGCCGGTAGGCGTGGTAGCCGCGATTACCCCGTGGAACTTCCCACTGGCGATGATTACCCGCAAGTGCGCTCCGGCCCTGGCCGCTGGCTGCACCGTGGTGATCAAACCCGCCGAAGCCACGCCGCTGACCGCCCTGGCCGCTGCCTATTTAGCGCTGGAAGCGGGCCTGCCCGCAGGCACGATCAACGTGGTCACTGCCTCTAAACCCGCCGCCGTGGGCGAGGTGCTGACCACCGACTCTCGGGTGCGCAAGGTGTCGTTTACCGGCTCCACGCCTGTTGGTAAACACCTGCTCGCCCAGTGCGCCAGCACGGTGAAGAAAACCGCCATGGAGCTGGGCGGCAACGCGCCGTTTATCGTGTTTGATGACGCCGATGTGGACGCTGCTGTAGAAGGGGCGATTGCCTCAAAATTCCGCAACGCCGGGCAAACCTGCGTATGCACCAACCGCTTCCTGGTGCAGGACGGTGTTTACGATGCCTTCGTCGTGAAGCTCACCGAGCGTGTGAACGCACTGAAGGTAGGCGACGGCCTGGCCGAAGGCAGCATCATCGGCCCGCTCATCAACCAGGCCGCCGTGGATAAAGTGCAGCGCCACGTCTATGACGCGGTGAACAAAGGTGCGCGCCTGCTGTGCGGCGGCCAGCCCCACGCGGCGGGTGATCGCTTCTTTACTCCCACGGTGCTGGCGGATGTGACCACTCAAATGGCCGTCGCCGACGAAGAGACCTTCGGCCCGGTCGCGCCGGTGTTCCGCTTCCAACGCGATGAAGAAGCCATCGCCATGGCCAACGACACCCCGTTTGGCCTGGCCGCATACTTCTACGCCACGGACTATCGACGCATCTGGCGCACCATGGAACAGCTAGAGTACGGCATGGTCGGCGTCAACGAAGGCTTGATCTCTACCGAGCTGGCGCCGTTTGGCGGCGTGAAGGAGTCCGGGTTGGGCCGTGAAGGTTCCCACCACGGGTTGGATGAATTTACCGAACTGAAATACGTCTGCGTAGGCGGCCTGTAAAGAGAACGATGATGACTAACCAAGAATTGAATGAACTGAAAAACCGCTTCGTGGCCAACGGTGCCGCCACGCCCACTACCCAGTTTGCCGAGCGCGCCGAAAACGCTGAGCTGTGGGACGCCGACGGCAAACGATGGATCGACTTCGCGGGCGGCATTGGTGTGCTTAACTTGGGCCACCGCCACCCGAAAATCGTCGCGGCGGTCGAAGCGCAGCTCAAGAAAGTCATGCACACCAGCGCGGCGGTGATCTCCTACGCGCCCTACGTGCAGCTGTGCCAAAAGCTCTGCGAACTCACCCCGGTGCGCGGCCCCGAGCGTAAAGCGATGCTGGTGAACACCGGTGCCGAAGCGCTGGAAAACGCCGTGAAGATCGCCCGCGCCGCCACTGGCCGCACCGGCATCATCACGTTCGACGGTGCCTTCCACGGCCGCACCATGATGACCCTGGCGATGACCGGCAAGGTGCTGCCCTACAAGAACGACTTCGGCCCGATGCCGGGCGATGTGTTCCGCGCACCGTTCCCTAATCCGCTGCACGGCATCAGCGAAGAGGCTTCGCTGAACGCCATTCGCACGCTGTTCAAAACCGATATCGCCCCGCACCGCACGGCGGCCATCGTGATCGAGCCGGTACAGGGCGAAGGCGGCTTTTACATCGCCTCCCCGGGCTACCTGAAAGCCCTGCGCGCCCTGTGCGACGAGCACGGCATTCTGCTGATCGCCGACGAAGTGCAGTCCGGCTTCGCCCGTACCGGCAAGCTGTTTGCGTTGGAACATAGCGGCATCGAAGCGGACATTCTCACCACCGCCAAGAGCCTCGCCAACGGCATGCCGCTTTCTGCGGTGGTCGGCACCGCCAAGGTCATGGACGCCTCCGGCCCCAACTCGCTGGGCGGCACCTACAGCGGCAACCCGCTCTCCTGCGCGGCGGCCCTGGCGGTGATCGACGCCATCGAAGAAGAGAACATCCTCGCCCGCAGCGAGCAGATGGGCAACATGCTGGCTGAACGCTTCGCCGTCTGGGAAGAGCGCTTCCCCGCCGTCGCCTACGGCCGCCAGCTCGGCGCTATGGCCGCGTTTGAGCTGCTCAACGGTGAAGGCAAGCCCGACCCACAACTCACCGGCGTGCTCTGCGCCAAAGCCCGGGAGAAAGGCCTGATCCTGCTCTCCTGCGGTTTCTACGGCAACAGCATCCGCATTCTGGTGCCGCTGACGGTGTCGTCTGCGGTACTGGAGGAAGGGTTGAGCATTATCGAGGAATCGTTGGAAGCGCTTCGCTAGTAGCGTTTAGGCAGTACTAAGCCCGTCCATTGTCAGGTAGCGTAAGCTGTTGGCGATGGGCGGGCTTTTTGTGGGTAACTGCAAGGTTGGTGGAGCGCTTACGGCCCAGGGTGTCGAGCGCCTGGGCCAGGTCAACTAGCGAATCGGCGGCAAACTGCCAGTGGCGTAGGGCGCTGTCGGGTGCTTGCCACTGCCCAGGCTCGATGGCAAATAGCGGCAGCACCGGGCCCGCCGCTGCGGCGTTGGCCAGCGGTGCGTGATCGTGAATACGTAAATCGCGTTTGAACCAAACGACCTGAAGGGGTGCCTGAGCCATTAGCCGTAACGCCTGTTCGTCACTTATCTATTCGTGATGCAGTGATGACGTTACCATCAAGCGATTGTTTGCGTAACTAACTGAGTCACACTCGCTCACAGGAGAACCACTATGTATATCGCCATGAACCGTTTTCGGATTGCCCCAGGCCGCGAAGAGGATTTTCTAGAGGTATGGCGCAACCGCGATTCCCACTTGGACGAAGTGCCGGGCTTCAAGCAGTTCCAAATGCTGCAGGGCGAAAGCCAGGAAGACCACACCGTGTTTATCTCCCACAGCGTGTGGGAATCCGAAGAGGCCTTCCGCGCCTGGACGAAGTCGGAGGCCTTCCGCAAAGCCCACGCCAACGCCAAAGCGCCGGAAGGCATCTACCTTGGCCCGCCTAAGTTCGAGGGGTTTGAGGTGGTGTTGTAAGTCACTTATGAGCACCGCACCGCACCGTTGCCGTTGCGGTAGCAGACGTTGGTTCACGTTAATAATGTTTAACGTGAACTCAAGAAATACTGGATTTTATAAACGTGGTGGCTGGCCCATGCTGAACCCAAGCCTTCTAGCGATGGAGCTTGGCCACTATGTTTGGATTAAAAAGCGGATTAAAAGACCGCACAACTTCCCACACGCACCCAGCCGATGAGCAGAGCACCGCCCTCAACCAGCATTTCTGGATGCCGTTCAGCGCGAACCGCGATTTCCGCGCCAACCCGCGCATGATTGCGGGGGCGGAAGGGCGTTATTACATCGATGACCAAGGGCGCAAGCTGTTCGATTCGCTCTCTGGCCTGTGGACCTGTGGGGCAGGCCATAACCGTGAAGAGATTCAAAAAGCAGTAGCGGCGCAGCTAGGTACGCTGGATTTTGCCCCTGGCTTTCAGATAGGCCATCCGCTGGCGTTCAAATTAGCGGAAAAGGTCGCCAGCTTAACGCCTGCTGGGCTGGATCATGTGTTTTTCACCAATTCCGGCTCAGAAGCCGCCGATACCTCGGTCAAGATGGCCAAGGCGTATTGGCGGTTGAAGGGCAAGCCGGAAAAAACCCGCATGATTGGCCGCGCCAAGGGCTACCACGGGGTGAATATCGGCGGCACCAGCCTGGGGGGCATTGGCGGTAACCGCAAGCACTACGGCCAGTTGATGGACGTGACGCACCTGCCCATACGCTGCAAGCGGGCCATGCCTATACTCGTGGCCAAGCGGAAACCGGCGCAGAGCTGGCCGATGCGCTGCTGGATCAAATTGCCTTGCACGATGCGTCGACCATTGCCGCCGTGATCGTGGAGCCCATGTCGGGTTCGGCGGGGGTGATCGTGCCGCCCAAGGGCTACTTGAATCGGCTGCGGGAGATCTGCACCGCCCACGATATTCTGCTGATTTTTGATGAAGTCATTACCGCCTTTGGCCGCAGTGGGGCGACCACCGGGGCCGAAGCGTTTGGCGTCACGCCGGATATCATGAACGTGGCTAAACAGATCACCAATGGGGCGGTGCCCATGGGGGCCGTGATTGCCTCCCCGGAGATTTTCGACACCTTCATGCATGCCGGTGGCCCGCAGCATGCCATCGAGTTTTCCCATGGTTACACCTACAGTGCCCACCCCGTGGCCTGCGCGGCGGGGCTGGCGGCGCTGGAGATGATGGAGCGTGAAAACTTCCCCGCTCAGGTGAGCGCCATCGCTCCCGTGTTCGAGCAGAAGCTGCACGCCCTGAAAGGCCGTCACCATATCGTCGATATTCGCAACTACGGTTTGGCCGGTGCCCTGCAGTTAGCGCCGCGCAACGGCGATCCCACCATTCGTCCCCGCGATGCGCATATGGCGCTGTGGGAAGCGGGCTTCTACGTGCGCTACGGCGGCGACACCTTGCAGTTCGGCCCTCCTTTCGGCACCACGGAAGCCGAACTGGAGCGTTTGTTCGATGCCGTCGCGACCACCCTGGATTCACTGGCGTAACCCTGGCCCACCCTTTTTTGGAGTTTCATGATGAGTGTTGTTTCCCACCTGATAAACGGTGAGCTGGTGGAAAGCCAGCGCACGCTGGACGTCACCAATCCTTCTACGGGCAAGGTCATTCGCCACGTGGCGGATGCCAGCGCGGCGGATGTGGAGCGTGCGATTGCCGCGGCTCAAGCCGCTTTTCCTGCCTGGCGCGATACGCCGCCCGCCAAGCGCGCCCAGGTGATGTACCGCTTTAAGCAGCTGCTGGAAGAGCACGCGGACCGCCTGGTGCAACTGGTCAGCGAAGAGCATGGCAAAACGGTCGAAGACGCCATGGGCGAGCTGAAACGTGGCATCGAGAACGTCGAGTACTCCTGCGGCGTGCCGGAGCTGCTGAAAGGCGAGTATTCCCACAACGTGGGGCCGGGAATCGATGCCTGGTCCAACTTCCAGCCGTTGGGCGTGGTGGCGGGCATTACGCCGTTTAACTTCCCCGCCATGGTGCCGCTGTGGATGTACCCCATGGCGATTGCCTGCGGTAATACCTTTATCAGGAAGAGATCTTCGGGCCGGTGCTCTGCGTGGTGCGGGTCGGCAGCCTGGGCGATGCCATGCAGCTGATCAACGACCACGAATACGGCAACGGCACCTGCCTGTTCACCCGCGATGGCGAAGCCGCCCGCCGCTTCACCGACGGTATCGAAGTGGGCATGGTGGGGGTCAACGTACCGCTGCCCGTGCCGGTGGCCTACCACAGCTTTGGCGGCTGGAAGCGCTCGCTGTTTGGCGACCTCCACGCCTACGGCCCAGACTCGGTGCGCTTCTACACGCGCCGCAAAGCGGTTTCCCAACGCTGGCCCTCCGTCAGCGAAGCCACCCGGGCGGAGTTCTCGTTTCCCACCAACCAGCGTTGACGCGATGCGCTAACTACGCCATCTTCTCTGCACCACCGCCTGCATCCCCGTGGGGCGGTGGTGCAGTTTTTGGTGCGTATTGTGAGCGGACGGTTGCAAAGGGATACCAGCGTGGCGAGAACACAGGACGAAATACGGCAAACCAACGTCAAGAAAATCCTTCAAGCGGCGGAGCAGCTGTTTGCGGGACCAAACACCTAACGCCTGCGATGGAAAAAGCGGTGCGCACGGTGGGCGAGTTAGCGAGTGAGATGCTCAGCGAGGTACGCGAGTCCTCACTGGCGATGAAGTAAGAGCAACGAGGTGTTCATTCAAGAAGGCCGCTGAAACGCTGCGCGCGCTTGTTCAACGCGTTCGCGAGTAATGCAATTTAACGAGTGATCATTGATCAGCCCCATGGCCTGCATAAACGCAAACGCGGTTGTCGGGCCAAAAAACTTCCATCCGCGCTTTTTAAGATCTTTTGCTAGCGCGATAGATTCTGGGGATGTGGTTTGGGTTTGTGGGGCAGGCAGAGAAGCGCTATCCGGTTCATAGCGCCAGAAAAACGCCGCTAGCGAGCCTTCCTGAACCACCATTTCCTGCGCACAGCGCGCGTTATTGATGGTAGCTTCGATCTTACCGCGGTGGCGAATAATGCCCGCATCTTGCAGTAAGCGCTGCACGTCCTCTTCGTCAAAACCGGCGACTTTATGGAAATCGAAGTGGTGGAAAGCCGCGCGGAAATTCTCACGCTTGTTCAAAATCGTTCGCCAGCTCAAGCCTGATTGAAAACTCTCCAAGCAGAGCTTTTCAAACAGCCGCTGGTCATCGGCAACGGGAAAGCCCCACTCGTGGTCGTGATAGGGCAGAAACTCCGCCGCTCCGCCACACCACTGGCAGCGCGGGTGGCCATCGGGGGCGATAAAGTTGGAGGCCATTTAACGTACCATCTGCCCGCCGAACCACTCCTGGGCCGTGCGCCAAAGGCACATGCCGGCGAAGTAAGCAGAGGTCAAGCCTAAGCCCCACCGTGCCCAGACGGTGTGATCAGGGTGTGAAAGAATTAACGAGGTGGCACACACGCACCACAGCAGCGTGACGGCGATATTGAGCGGCATGAACAAACGCACACGAAAGGGGTGCAGAAACTTCATTTTGGTCACCGTCAGCATCGCTAAGACCAGTATGGCGGTAAACGTGATGAAGGGCGGTAAATCAAGAATGTAAAAATAGGCCGCGGCAATGTTCCAAGCGGCGGGGAAGCCAACGAAATAGTTATCCTGGCTTTTCATATCGACGTTACAAAAACAGAACATCGACGACAGTAAAATGATAAAAACGGAGATCAGCCCTAAATAGGGTGGCAATTCAATGAAGTAGTAAATGAACAGGGCGGGGATAAAGGCCCAGGTGAGGTAATCAATCACCATATCCAGCGTGGAACCATCGAAGTGGGGGAGTACGGACTTCACCTCATATTTACGCGCCAGCGTGCCATCGATACCGTCGATCATCATCGCCGCCCCCAGCCAGAGCAGGCAGGCCACCGGGTTGTTATCAACCAGCGCTAGCAGCGCCATCGTGCCAAGCAGCACGCCGCTGGCGGTGAAGACATGGACACTCCAAGCTTTGTAAATCGGTGCTCGGGATTCAGTTTGAGTAGAGAGTGATTGGACCACGGTAACCCCAATGGGAACGCGTCGTCCCCTTGCTGTTAGATTGATTAATAAACGTTCAAAAGACGATACACTACTATAAGAAAGCCGTCAGGAAATACGCGGCGTATCCGCTGAGTGCCTCTTCACTCCATTGCCACGGTGAGTTAATGCACCCACTAGGGAGATAGCGCCTGACCCATGTTCGCCCTGCCGCCCTGCCTTAGTGGGTGCTTTCCGGCAACTTACACACATCCACCCACTGAGCACCGGCCAGCTCGGCCAAATGATTGGGACTTAAACGCACCGCGCTGTTCGGTGAGCCCGCAGCGGGTAGTACTTCATCGAACGCGTGTAGGGATTCGTCGCAATAGACGGGGAGATCCGTCGTCAGCCCAAACGGGCATACTCCGCCCACCGGATGGCTGGTCAGTTCCATCACGGTGTCAGCATCGAGCATTTTGGCTTTGCCACCGAAGGTATCGCGAATTTTGCGGTTATCGATCCGTGCATCGCCACTGGCCACAATCAGCAGCGGTTTCTCACCCACTTTAAACGCCAATGTTTTAGCAATCTGCCCAGGGGCGACACCGTGAGCCTCGGCGGCGAGCTGTACGGTGGCGGTGCTGGTGTCTAGCTCTTCAATGGCCAGCTCTGGCGCGTGCTCGGCAAAAAATTGGCGAACGGTCTCGATGCTCATGGTGTGCTCCTTGGATAAGTGGAATCGCTAATCTAACTTGCCAGCGCGTGGTTAGCCTACGTCCCACTGATAAACCCCAAAAACGCATCCACCACGCGGTTGGGGCGGCGGTCATGGCGGGTAATCAGTACAAACGGGATGCGGTAGTGCTGAGTAGCGGTGTGAAGCGCGCGCATCTTGCCAGCTGCCACCCATTGCTCGGCGACATGTTCGGGTAGAAAGCCGATGAATCGGCCGGAGAGGATCAGGAACGCCGCGCCCTCCCGGTCGGAAGCGGAGGCTTGCAGGTTGAGCGCTTCGTGGGCCTGACGTGCGCTCTCTGGAAGCGGGTAGCGGGGTCGAATGGCCGGGTATCGAGCAAGCTGGGCGGCGCTCTCGGCGTCGTCGGGTACGCTGAACAGCGGGTGGCCAGCGGAGCAGTATAGGTAAGAGGGCTCCTCGTAGAGCAAGCGTGTTTCCAGGCTGGTGGGCAGGTTCACGGCGGGCACGACGCCTACGTGTAGATGACCATCCATCACGCCGCGAATCACCGCGTCCGATGGCTCCATATGAATATGGACCGTTACCTCGTGATGAGGGGCGGTGAGTGCTGCCAACGCATGGGTCACATCCATGGCGAGTAGCGTGACGAGGTTATCAGTTAGCGCGGAAAACCTCGTACTTTTAGTGCGAGGATGGATAGCGCGGCGTCCGCCAGGACGCCTTGTGTTTTGCATCCTTACAATATTTCGTCTAAAGTGTCAAGCATGAAAGCCGAGCGCGCCTACCAATACCGCTTCTATCCCACGCCTGAGCAAGCAGCCTTGCTGGCGCGGACGTTTGGGTGCGTGCGGTTTGTCTGGAACGCGGTGCTGCGCTATCGCACCGACGCGTTTTATCAGCGTCAGGAAAAGATCGGCTATAACGATGCCAGCGCGTTCCTAACACAGTTAAAGAAGCAGCCGGACACCGCCTTTCTAGCCGAGGTT
>NZ_FODB01000104.1 GCF_900110265.1 Vreelandella aquamarina
TGCAGGGACAGAAGACACCAGAATAGGGCCGCTTGTGCGGCCCCCGCTTACCTCCCCGCCCGAGTGGGCGAGGGTTCACGCGGGTTTTTGCTGAGATTGATGTGCTGGAATCTACCTCGCGGCAAGGCATTGCCGTGCTCAGCCTGGAGCTGAGCGACGCGGTGACCAATGTCACGCCGGTGTGGAGCCGCGTGCGCGATAAGCTCAGCGATGTAGCGCCCTCGCTACCGGAAGGCGTGCAAACGCCGGAGTTGTTGGATGACCGTGGCTATGCGTTCAGTATCGTGGCCGCTCTGCGCTGGACGTTGGATACCCCTCCCAATCCACAATTGATGGAGCGCTATGCCGAACGCCTAGAAGATCAGTTACGGCAGGTAGCAGGCACCGAATATACCCACCGTTTTGGCGTCGCCGGTGAGCAGGTCGAGGTGATGGTAGACCCGCTGGAACTGAATGCGTTAGGACTCTCGGTTGGTCAGCTTGCCGGGGCCATTGAGGCGAGCGACGGCCGCCGCACGGCTGGCGAGGTGGTCACACAAGGGCATCGGCTAACGGTGGGCTTGAGCGGCGAGTTTGATGCGCTTGACCGGCTGCGAGAGATCAACGTCACCACCCAGCAGGGCCAGAGCGTCAAGCTAGGGGAAATTGCCGAGCTGCGCCGTGGTGTTCAAGACCCACCCAGCGCGGTGGCGCTGCTAAACGGTGAGCGGGCCGTATTTGTAGGTGCTCGTATGGTGCCGGGCCAGCGTATCGATGCGTGGGTTGAGCGTGCCCAGGCGCAACTAGCGGCGTTTGACGATGAACTGCCGATAGGGCTGGCGGTAGAAGAAGTCTTTGAGCAGGCCAGCTATACCAACCAGCGTCTTAGTGATGTAGCGATTAGCCTGCTGATGGGCTTGGTACTGGTGGTCGCGATTCTATTTCTCACGATGGGCTGGCGCTCTGCGCTCACCGTAGGGCTGGCCATTCCGGCGACGGCGCTGCTCACCCTGGCGCTGTTCAAGCCGCTGGGGATGGAAATCCACCAGATGAGCATCATCGGTATTATTGTCGCATTGGGGCTGATGGTGGATAACGCCATTGTGATGACCAATGCCCTGCGTGAGCGCTTCCTTCAGGGGGATTCAGCGCTGGCCGCGACTCGAGATGCGTTGCGCCATTTGTCGGTACCGCTGCTCGCCAGTACGCTCACGACCATTTTGGCGTTTATGCCCATCGTGCTGATGCCAGGCCCCGCCGGTGAGTTCGTCGGGCCGCTCGCCATGGCGGTCATGGTAGCGCTGGTCAGCTCTTATCTGATTTCGCTGCTGCTGGTGCCTGCGCTTTCGCCCATGCTGCTGGCCAAGGTAGCCGCTAAACCGCCTGCCCCGCGGGATAATATAATGAAGCGGGCGTTTCGCGGCACGGTTCGCAGCACACTGCGCCACCCCGTGGCGGCGATGTTGATCACCCTCTGTGTGCCGGTAGGTGGAATAGCGCTGATGCCAACGCTAGACGTAGCGTTCTTCCCTCTCGCCGACCGCGACCAGTTTTACATTGAAGTGCGCTTGCCCGCCGCCAGTAGTATCGCCAAGACAGAAGCGCTGGCCCACGAAGTAGAGAGCATGGTGCGCGAGCTGCCGGGTGTAGTGCGTGTCTCGTCGTTTATCGGCGAAAGTGCGCCGATGATGTATTACAACGTGTTAACTAATGAAGATAACAACCCCGCCTTCCTTCACCTGATCGTCGATACGGTATCGTTAGAGGCCACCAATCAACAGGTGCCGGGGCTGCAGCAATCTTTGGATAAGCGCTTTCCTCAAGCCCAAAGCGTTGTGCGCAAATACGAGCAAGGCTCGCCTTTTAAAGCGCCCATTGAGCTTCGCGTGTATGGCGATGATCTGGAGGTGCTCTCCTCCCTGGGCCTGGAGCTAGCGGGCCTGATGCACCAGCTTCCCCAGGTAACCCACGTACGCGCAGGGATGCAGCGTGATTTGCCTCGGCTAGTGCTTGATGTCGACCACACCGCATTGAGCGATGCAGGGCTGACGACGCAGAGCCTGGCGGAACAGGTAGGTGCTGCCCTCTCCGGCCAGCCTGCCGGTATGTTGTTGGAAGATACACAACAACTATCGATACGTGTGCGTTATGCTGATGGGTGGCGCACTGATGCCGAGCAGCTAGCTGCACTGCGTTTGGTGAGTGACCAAGTGGCTGAAGGCTTACCGTTAGCGGCTGTTGCTGAAAGCTATCTTGCCCCTTCATGGAGTGTGATTACCCGACGAAATGCCGAGCGAGTGCAGCTGGTGCAAGGCTATTTAGTGGCGGATGCGCTACCGGCCGTATCCATGGCGCAGTTAGATGCCAAGCTTCAGGCAGCGCTTGAGAACGGTGAGCTGACGTTGCCTGCTGGATACCGTATTGAAACAGGGGGCGAGGCCGCTGAGCGTGATGAGGCCGTCGGTAAACTACTCGCCTCGGTGGTGCTGCTGGTGATTGCCATGGTGGCTACGGTGGTGCTGGCGTTTAACTCCTTCCGCCGCGCCGCCATTGTCTTTATCGCTGGAGCACAGGCCATGGGCATGGGGATCGTGGCGCTGCTGATGAGTGGTCATGCGTTTGGCTTCGTGATTATCGTCGGCATTATGGGATTGGTCGGTGTCGCCATTAACGCCACCATCATTATTATTGCCGCCTTTGATGATGATCCGGCCGCCCGGCAAGGCGATATGGAGGCGATGCTCGCGGTCATCAGCGGCCCCACGAGTCGGCACATCGCATCGACCACCATCACCACCTTTGCCGGGTTGATCCCGCTCATGTTGGCGGTTGGGGGGCTATGGCCCCCCTTCGCGCAAACCGTCGGGTTTGGATTACTCTTGGCTACGTTGGTGTCGTTTTTCTTTACGCCAGCACTCTACAGGCTGTGGGTGGCCTCTTCTGGTGGTGAAAGCAGTCACAGCTGATGCCATAGCATCGCCAGACAGCCGTTCATTGCGCGGCAAGAGCAAAGGTGAGGATAAGGGGCCAAACGGCCCCTTTATCGTTGTGCGCCAGGCATGGCGCGCAGCGCCTTGACTGGCGCTATTCCTGAGGGT
>NZ_FODB01000091.1 GCF_900110265.1 Vreelandella aquamarina
GCAGACATTGGACACCTCGGCCAGAAACGCCGTGTCCGGCTGTTTCTTGAGGGTGGTGAGCGCTTTGGCGGTGGCGTTGTAGCCCATGCGCTCTTGACGCTCGAACCAGGCATCGGTGCGCTGGCGCAGGAAGTGGTTGTAGACATAGCGCACACAGCCAAACGTCCGGGCAAGCTGGTCAGCTTGCTCGGACGTGGGATAAAACCGATAGCGGTAGGCACGGTGTACGGTCGTCATGGCTAAAAATTAACGTGGTAAATCTAGCATGTCAACTAAGAGGCGCTGCGCGCCTCGCGCTATCCTGCCTCGGCCTAAAAGGCCGAGGTTTGACGCGCATTTTGATTAAATCGTGCGCCCTCAGGCTTCACAAGGTGCGTCGTGGAAGGGCCGGATAACAGGCAGACAGCCGAGCTTTTTTCCGCTAGGGTAGCGGCTCCCGCTGCCAAACGACGACGCCCGAGATGCAAGAGTTACTCAACGATATTGCCGCCGAGTTGGCCCAGGAAACCGAGCGCGGCAAAATGGCTGATTACATCCCTCAGCTTGCCCATGTAGACCCCAGCCAGTTTGCCATTAGCCTAGCCACGGTAGAGGGCGAGCGCTTTTCGGCGGGCTGCGCGACCACGCCCTTCTCGATTCAGAGTATTTCCAAGGTGTTTACCTTGACCATTGCGCTGGGCAAATGGGGCGATGGGCTGTGGTCAAAAGTAGGCCGCGAGCCTTCCGGCGACCCGTTCAACTCCATCGTTCAGCTAGAGCATGAGGGCGGCAAACCGCGCAACCCGTTCATCAATGCCGGGGCCATTGCGGTGGTGGATGCCATTATGATGGGCCACGAACCCAAAGAGACTCTGGCCGAAATTTTGAGCTTTGTGCGCTACATCGCAGACGACAACAGCATCTGTTTTGATCATCAAGTCGCTGCGTCGGAAATGGAGCACAAAGATCGCAACGCTTCGCTAGCCCACTTTATGAAAGCCTTTGGGCGGCTGCGCCACGATGTCGATAAAGTGCTCGGCACCTACTTTCACCAGTGCGCTATCGCCATGAGCAGCGAACAGTTGGCCCACGCCGGGCTGTTTCTGGCCTCCGATGGAGTCAACCGCCCCAGCAACCTGCGGGTGGTATCGCCCCAGCGGGCACGGCGGATCAACTCGCTGATGATGATGTGCGGCCACTACGACGCCTCGGGGGAGTTCGCCTTTCGCGTGGGCTTGCCGGGCAAAAGCGGCGTGGGCGGCGGCATTTTAGCCATCGCGCCGGGGCGCGGTTCGCTGGCGGTATGGTCGCCAGGGTTAGATCGCTATGGCAACAGCCTACTAGGCGCACGGGCGCTGGAGATGTTCGTACAACGCACCGGCTGGTCGGTGTTTGGGCACTAGCCGTGGGCGCTTTCCAACTGTTCAGCGTACTGGGCAGCTTCCCAGGCCTGCACTTTGCGTTTCACATCTAGCCCCCAACGGTAGCCGCCTAGCGCGCCGCTTTGCTGAATCACCCGGTGGCAGGGAATCCACAGCGCCACCGGGTTCGCGCCCACCGCATTCCCTACCGCCCGAGATGCTGTTGGCGCGCCTAGCGCCTGGGCAATGTGCGAATAGCTGGCGAGCCGTCCGTCGGGAATCATCAGCAGTGCTCGCCAAACGTTCAGCTGAAAATTGGTGCCGCGTACGTGTAGCGACAGCGCCCCCGGCGCAGCCGTTTTCCCTGGCTCGAACAGCGCATCGACGGCATAGCGGGTCGCCTCTGGCCGGTGGCGCACGGTACTGCGCGGCCACTCAGCGGCGAGCTGAGCCAGCATCTCTGCCTCGGGCGTGGCGGCCAGAAACCCCATTCGGCAAATACCCCTTGGCGTCGCTGCCACCAACACTTCGCCAAACGGCGTGGGATGAATGCCGTAAGCAATCTCCACGCCCTCCCCTTGGCGCTTAAACTCGCCAGGCGTGACCGCTTCCAGTGTCACAAAATGATCGTAAAGCCGCGAGCCACCGCTTAGCCCCAGCGCCTGGGCGGTATCGGCCAGGCTTTGCGCCGAGGCAATGAGCTGTTTACCCCGCGCCAGCGTCAGCGCCTGCAAAAAGCGCTTGGGGCTAACGCCTGCATAGCGGCAAAACAGCCGCTGAAAATGGAACGCGCTCAAATGCACCTGCGCCGCGACCGTGTCTAAACTGGGCTGCTGGGTGGCGTTGGCCACCATAAAGGCCATGGCTTTTTCGATGCGGGCGTAGTCGTTCATTGCTTCTATCTCACGGGTAAGGCTAAGGGATAACGCTCACAGTAGTTCAAGCTTAACCAGCGAAGGCCCCAGGGCCCACCCGAATCTTGCTCAGTTTGCATCCCTTTTATCGCCAAATGCCCAATAAACGCTACGCTGGACATTATCTCCCTACACCCACAGTATGGGCCGCCGGAAGGATCGCCATTGCCATTTACGTCAGGAGGACATCATGGACAGTAACCCCCCGAACCAACGGGATGCGGTAAAACTGTTCGCCCGCTTGGGCTACGCATCGCGAGGCGTGGTATATCTGCTGGTGGGTGGATTAGCGGCACTGGCGGCGTTTGGCCAAGGCGGCCAAACCGAAGGCAGCCGCGGCGCGCTTGAAAGCGTACTAACCGCCCCCTTCGGCAAAGTGCTGCTGGGCGTTATTGCATTGGGGTTAGTGGGCTATGCCGTATGGCGCACGCTGCAAGCCCTTCAGGATACTGATCACCACGGCAGCGGCACTAAAGGGCTGGCGATTCGCGGGGGCTTGCTGGTTAGCGCCGTTACGCATACGTTCTTGGCCTTTTTTGCTGCCAAGCTTGTGGTTCATATCGGCGGCTCTAGCGGCTCAGGAGATGGTTCTGAAAGTGCGGCCAGTTGGCTGATGCAGCAGCCCTTCGGGCGCTGGCTGGTGGCGGCAGTCGGCATTGCGCTGATTGGCGCGGGCATCGCCCATGCCATTAAAGGCTGGAAAGCAAAATTCGACCGCCACTTCTCAATGCCTGCCAAAGTGCAGCGCTGGGCTTACCCAGTATGCCGCTTTGGTTTAGCGGTGCGTGGCTTGGTATTTGTTATGGTTGGCAGCTTCTTTATCCTAGCGGCTTACCAGTTCAACCCTAACCAAGCGGGCGGCACGACCGAAGTGTTCAGCACGTTAAGAGGCCAAGCCTTGGGCCAGTGGCTGCTCGCGTTTGTGGCTGTTGGGCTATTTGCGTTTGGCGTGTATAGCTTATTAACCGCTGTTTACCGCCGTATTAACCCTTCCCTGTAGCGCTCCTATGGCCTTTACATCAACGCGTACAAAGCAGTGGTTTGAGCGTATTAACGGCTCGAAAAATATGTTGTGGCTGCTCGCCACCCTCTCCTTTTTAGAAACCATTATTCTGCCGATTCCCATTGAACTGGTATTAATCCCGCTAATGGCAGTGAACCGGCAGCGCATCTGGGCTATTGCCGCCGTTACCACGCTGGGCTGTTTAGTGGCTTCGATAGTGGGCTACGGCGTGGGCATGGTGCTCTACCAATCCCTCGGCACGTGGTTTATCGAATTTATGGGGATGGAGCAGAGCTATCAGGCGTTTCAAGGCTTCTTTGACCAGTACGGCTTTGCAGCCATTCTCGCCATTGGCATTTTGCCGATTCCGTTTCAGGTGGCGATGATTACCGCCGGGCTCTCGGGCTACCCCATCGCGCTGTTCGCCCTGGCCGCCCTCATCGCCCGCGGGCTGCGTTACTACGGACTAGCATGGCTGGTACACCGTTTTGGGCACCGAGTGGAAAGCATGTGGAAACGCCATGCGCTGAAGACCAGCCTAGCGCTGGGCAGTGTGGTGCTTCTGCTAGTCCTGGGGATGCAGGCACTGGCGGGGCTGATCGTGTAGAAAACACACTAGCCGCCAACGTTGGCGGCTATTGATGGGCGCGAATCACGTTACTGCACGTAGTAGCCGCTCACTCGCCACGTGCCCTCTTCCAGATGTGGCGTGACGACTTCGACCACGCGCTGGTTATTCGTGAACTGGGTTTTAAAAGCGAACTCTTTGTAGTCGTTGCGCGGCGCCCCAGGCATCGAGGTGTACTGCGACATGCGGATGCGCCGCCGCGACTCGACGCTGCCCAAATCGTTGCGGGCCAGCGTCACCACGCGCTGCAGCATGGTGGGAGAAAGCGGCGTCTTCAACAGCGGCGACGACTTTTCCCAAGCCTGCTCATATTCACCTTGATCGATCGCTTCCAGCCAAGCGAGCGCGGCCGCTTCCGCCGCCTCGGTGGTAGACGCCTGTACATAAGAAGTCATCGCCAGGAGCAACGCAGAGAGAATGAGAGCAAAGGGTTTTAGCATGGCAGCCTCGTATGGCAATCGAATGTGTCGTGCGACTTTAGTAGTTATCGGACCATCACACGATTTCTTTAATCACATTAACCCTAAAGCGCTAGCCAGACTGTGAAAGAGTGCAAACTTGATCGCCGCTTGGCCAAGCCACTCCTACGCCTTCTCAAACTCCAACCGCTCGTTTACTATGCGCCTCCTCATTTATGTCAGCCCTCACCATTAGGCCACTATGTCCGTCAACGCGCTCTACACCGACCTGTCTGGCTACTACGATTTGATGTGCGTCGACATCGACTACCAGGCCCAAAGCAACGCCATTCGTCGCCTGCACCAAATTTTTGGTAACGAAGGCAAACGCCATCTGGACTTAGCCTGCGGCACCGGCCCTCACGTGCGTCATTTTCTGGATGCTGGCTATAGCAGCAGCGGGTTGGATATTAACCAACCGATGCTAGATATCGCCGCCCAACGCTGCCCAGAGGCGCACTTCTCACTGCAGGATATGAGCAGCTTTGAGGTCGACGAGCCGCTGGATCTCATCACCTGCTTTCTCTACTCCATCCACTACAGCGATGGCCTGGACAAGCTCGGCGACTGCATCGCCAGTGCCCACCGCGCCTTGAACGAGGGCGGCGTGTTCTGCTTCAACGCGGTGGATAAGCAGCGGATCGACAACGCGCTGTTCGTCAAGCACACGGTCCAGCAGGCGGAGGATAGGTTCACTTTCCGCTCCGGGTGGCACTACAGCGGCCAAGGGGAGCGGCAGTCGCTGCGGCTGAGCATCGAAAAGACCACGGCGGAGACAACGCAGGTGTGGCACGACGAGCACCCCATGGTGGCCGTCAGTTTTAGCGAACTCATCGCCCTGCTGGAGCCTACCTTCGAGGTGCACGTGTTCGAGCATGATTACCAGACCATCACGCCCTGGGATAACGTCTCAGGCAATGCGATCTTCGTATGTGTGAAACGCGAGCACCTCGCTTAACCGTTATCGTTGGGGCGAAGCTGCCGCTGAATGCCCATCAGGAAATTACGCAGCATTTGGTCTTTGCACTCGCGGTAATTCTTGTGGCTGGGCTTGCGGAAAAACGCGCTGAGTTCGTGAGGGCTAAGCGGCAGGCCCACTTGCTCGAACACTTCTAAAATATCCTCTGCCTTCATGTTCAGCGCGATACGCAGTTTCTGGAACACCATATTGTTGTTCAGCTGCGATTCTGGCGCAGGCTGCGGGCCTTCACGCTTGCCGCGTTTGAAGCTGATGAAACCGTTCAAAAACGACGCCAGCTCTTTGTTCTTCATGGTCACGAAGGCGTCGTCCTCGTCTTTTTTCAGCCACGCCGTCACCTGCTCCTGGGTCACGCTCACGTCCGCCAGGGCGAAGATCTTGACGATGGTGTTGTCTTTTAAATCAAAGGTGTAGCGGATACGGCGAAAAATATCGTTGTTGGTCAAAATCAGGTTCCTAACCGGTAGTTAATGTTGCCAGCAGCTCATCAATTTCTGCTTTAAGTTCGTTATCTTCAATAGTGTGGGCACTGGCCTGGGCCTGCTGCAAGCGTTCAATCGCCGCCTGGTTGTCGCCCAGCTCCACTTGCAGTGCCGCCATGGAAAAACCAATCGAGGCAATGTGGTCGTTCGACTGCTTGGCTACCGCCTTATCCAGCGCTTTTTGGTAGATGGGCAGCGCGTCTTCTAGCTCTTCGGTGAAGTCGGCCAGGGTTTCCCACTGCTCCGGGTGGTCTTTCCCGGTATTCTCGTGCTCGGTGCAGATCGCCTGCAGCTCGGCGTAAAGCGTTTCAAAGGTGGCGCGGTCATCCTTGGACGCGGCCTTCATCAGCTTTTCAGCCAGCTCGTACACCGCCTTGTAAATTTTGGTGTTGATCATGGACCACGACTCTGTTCATTCGGAATGGAGACAAAACGCCCTACATGCGTGTGCGTTTAGCGTCATGACAGGATTATACCTGGTTGGGATGGAGGCACGGGCAAAACCGCGGCCTTTGTGCTGCCGCTGCTGGAAAAATTCAGCAAAGCCGCAGAGCCGCTGCGCGGTAAACGCATCCGTGCACTGATCCTCGTACCCACCCGCGAGCTGGCGGTTCAGGTGAAAGCCAGCGTAGTCCAATACGCCAAGCATACCCCGCTCACCTCAATGGCCGCGTACGGCGGTATGGATACCGCGCCCCAAAAGGAGCGTTTGATCGAAGGCGTGGACATTCTGGTGGCCACACCGGGCAGGCTACTGGCCCTCGCCAGCTTGCCTGCGCGCCGTAAGCGTTCATTCCACGACGTTCTGCCACCCTGCTGAAAATCGCCCTACAGTAACCTCACACTTTCCAACACGAGGTTACCCCCATGAGAAAGCACCGCACACCCGAACAGTGGCAGGCTCTGGTCAATCAGCAGCGTGACAGTGGTCTGTCAGCTTCGAAGTTCTGCAAACAAGAGAACATCGGCTACGCCAGTTTCTGTAACTGGCGCAAGCGCCTGTCCGATCAGGCGGCCGGTGACTCAGCGGATTCCGGCGAAGCCGGTTTTCTGGACCTGTCCTCTCTGATGGGTGCGGCGCAGTCCGGCCCAGGCTGGAACATTGTGCTGAGCCTGGGCA
>NZ_FODB01000089.1 GCF_900110265.1 Vreelandella aquamarina
TGGATATCGTCATGAACATCACCGCAGGCGGTGGCGGCGACTGGATTCCCGACGCGAATGACCCCACCCGTGGTGGCCCCGGCACTGACATTCAAACACCGGCTCAGCGCCATGAGCCGGTCGGTGAACTACTGCCCGAACTGTGTACGCTCGACTGCGGCAGCCTCAACTTTGGCGATATGGTCTACGTCAATCCCGCCGATTGGCTGCGCGAGCACGCACGCTTGGTGCAGGCGGCAGGCGTCAAAGCTGAGCTGGAGTGTTTTGACTTGGGCCATGTGTGGTTCGCTCGTCAGCTACAGAAAGAGGGATTGATTGAAGGCGATCCTCTCTATCAGCTCTGCCTGGGCATTCCCTGGGGCGCTGAAGCTGATCCTGAAACTATGTTAGCCATGCGCAATAAGCTGCCAGAAAACGCCCAGTGGGCAGCCTTCGGCATCGGTCGTCATCAAATGCCTATGGCAGCACAAGCAGTGCTATTGGGGGGCCATGCCCGCGTCGGATTAGAAGATAACCTCTACCTTAAAAAAGGCACGCTGGCCACGAACGCCCAGCTGGTAGAGCACGCCTCGACGCTTATTGAGAACCTTGGTGCCCGCGTTATGACACCCGCTGAAACGCGCGCACACCTCAAACTACGTAACCCGCATACCGGTGGTATTGAAGGCCAGTCTAATGGGGGGCAATCATGAGCCAACAGCTCACGGTTATCGGCACGGGCGTTATCGGTAATGGCTGGATCGCACGGGCGCTCGCAAACGGCTGGGATGTTGTAGCCTTCGATCCCGACCCTGATGCACCGCAGCGCACCCGAGCTTTCGTTGACAATGCCTGGGCGTCGTTGAAGAAGCATGGCCTTGCTAAGGGAGCCAGCCCAACGCGGCTGCGCTTTGTGGAAAGCTTAGAATCGGCGGTCAAAGGCGCCGACCTGATCCAAGAAAACGTGCCAGAACGATTGGATCTCAAGCGTAAGATTCTGGCTGAGTTGGATGAGGCCAGCGTGCCAGAGGTGCTGATCGGTTCCTCTACATCCGGCTTCAAGCCCACCGACTTGCAACAGGCCTGCACGCGGGCACCAGGCCGCGTCATTGTCGCCCACCCCTTTAATCCGGTTTATCTATTGCCGCTTGTGGAACTGGTGGGCGGTGAGGCGACCGCACCTGAACAACTAGAGCGCGCCCGCATGTCTTACCAGGCACTTGCCATGCGTCCTCTGGTCGTACGCAGAGAGATTGAGGGCCATATTGCAGATCGCCTAATGGAAGCCCTGTGGCGCGAGGCGCTGCACTTAGTGAATGATGGGGTGGCAACGACCGAAGAGATCGACGCCGCGGTGGTCTACGGCTGCGGTCTGCGCTGGTCGTTGATGGGCACCTTCCTCACCTTCCATTTGGCAGGCGGCGAACCAGGCATGCGCCATATGTTGGAGCAGTTTGGCCCGGCTCTAAAACTACCTTGGACAAAATTGGAAGCCCCCGAACTCACCGATGAGCTGATCGACCGTGTGGTGGAGGGCTGTGAGCACCAAGCTGCGGGGCGTCCAGTGGCTGAGCTTGACCGCCGCCGCGATGACTTCTTAGTCGAACTGCTGGGCTTGGTACAAAAATACTGGCCCGAAGCCGAGGGCTTGGAAGGACGTATCTAATGGTGATTTTAGAGAGCCGTGTGGCTTCAAACTGGGTCGACTACAACGGCCATATGAACGATGCCGAGTACGCTCGGGTCTTCTCGTTGGCGGTCGAGGCGTTAATGGAGCACATCGGCCTAGACAAATCAGGCCGTACACGCCATTGCTACACTATTTATACCCTTGAAACGCACCTCTGCTATCGCCGTGAAGCCCACGAGGGGCAGACACTAAGCGTAGAGCTGACGCTACTGGATCGCGACAAGAAACGCCTGCACGTTTTCTTCAAGCTGCATAACGAGGAAGGTAACTTGCTCGCCACCAGCGAGCAGATGCTGATGGGCATGGATAGCGATAGTGGGCGCCCTGCCCCCTTTCCCACGCCCGTTGAAGCCGCTGTTGCTGAGTTACCCCTCGCATCTCCCTCGGATTGGCCAGAACTCGCCGGCCGCACGATAGCCATACGGCGATAACAACAAACCCGCAGCGCCTTATAAAACCGTATTTAATCGCCCTCTTCGGCGGGCGATTAACCGGGACTGCCGGCCCAACGCCCGGCCCAAGAGGACAAGAATATCGCTACGCCCACTCCCCCCCATCGCCCCACGCCGCTTTCAAATCATCACTCACCCAAGGCTGAACTTAGTACCGACTACATGGTGACTGAGCTTACCCAGGGCGGCTTCTTCCAAGGCATGCACAAAGGCATGACGCTAACCGCGAGCGCGCTTGTGCTGCTTTTTGTACTTTTCACTGGATTGGGTTCAGAGACCGCTAGCAGCGTCTTTGGTACCACACGCGCTTGGATTGAGAGCACCTTCAGCGGCTACTATCTCATTACCGTCATGCTGCTACTCGCCGTCTGTGCCTTTATCATCTTCAGTCGCTTCGGCAGCGTAAGGCTTGGTGCTGACGATAGCCGCCCAGAGTTCAGCAATTTTGCGTGGTTCGCGATGTTGCTGTCTGCCGGGATTGGCATTGGCATCCTATTTTTCGGCGTCGCAGAGCCCGTGTTCTATCTCGATAACACCGGCGCCTTTGGCTACCCCAACAACCCTCATGCCGATATGGCAGACGCCACGGCGATTGGCCACGAACGCGCCATCGATGCGCTGCGCGTCACGCTATTTCACTGGGGGCTTCACGGTTGGGCGATTTATGTGATTGTCGGTATGTCGCTGGCCTACTTTGCCTATCGCAAAGGCTTACCCCTAGCGCTGCGTTCTGCGCTTTACCCGTTTATTGGTGAACGCATCTTCGGTCCTGCCGGGCATCTGTTCGATATCTTGGGCGTATTAGGCTGCGTCTTTGGGGTGGCGACCTCTTTAGGACTTGGGGTGAGCCAAATGGCCGTTGGGTTAGAGCGGCTGGTGGGCGTAGACCCCGGACTTAATACTCAGCTGATGCTGATTGCAGGCATTTCAGTGATCTCCATTCTTTCGGCTGTCTCTGGGGTGCGTGGCGGTATTCGGCTAATTTCTGAGATGAATATCTGGGTATCCCTGGTGGTTATCGGTATTTTTCTGCTAGCGGGCCCCACACTGTGGCTAATCACGGTGTTTGGCGAGACACTGCTCGACTACGCGGTTAACTTTATCCCCATGGGGCTTTGGTATGCAGAGGAAGAAGGCACAGCTGCTTGGCAACAGGGCTGGACGATCTTCTATTGGGGGTGGTGGCTCGCCTGGGCGCCTTTTGTAGGACTCTTTATTGCCCGCATTTCCAAAGGGCGCACGCTGCGCGAGTTTGTGTTGGGCGTTCTATTCGTGCCCACGCTCATCATCTTTGTATGGCTGATTATCTTTGGTGGCAACGCCATGCACCAGGAGCTAAACGCAGCGGGTGGCCCGGGCAGCGCTGGCATTATCGAACTGGTAAACGCCTGGAGCCTACCGGCTGCACTGTTTGCTACGGCGGATGGTATTGTGGGTGGCGGTACGTTTGGCTGGATACTCTCTGCCCTCATGGTCTTTCTGCTAATGAGCTGGTTCGTCACCTCATCTGATTCAGGTACGTTAGTGCTCACAACAATTTTATCGCTGGGTGATAACGAGCCGCCCATACGCTTTCGCGTCTTCTGGGGAGTGGTGATTGGCTTAGTTGCGGCGGTGCTGCTGGTGGCCGGAGGTCTGAATGCGCTGCAAACAGCGCTGATTGCAGCCGCCCTGCCACTCAGTGTGGTCGTGCTGGTAATGACCGCCGGCGTAATGCTGTCGCTATACCGCGAGTCGCTTGATGCACGACATCGCAAACGCTGAGCGAACAAACGGCACAGCACTAGGCGTCTGCTGATGGCGCTTAGTGCTCAATACGCCACGGGACGTCAACGACCGTCGCTGTAAGTAACCAGTATCTAATGAATATCGAAACCTTTATCACCCATTTTGAGCTGGGCTTAGTTGAACTCGCGCATAGCGATCCCGCTGAGGCGCGCCAGCGCTACGATCAGCTATGCCAAGCATTTGCACCGCCTGACCCACAAGGCATGCGTATTAACGACGAGTTACGGGGTTGTATGACGCTCCGACACTTCATCCCCACCTCTCCCAAGCCGGGTCGCGTTATGTATCTTCACGGCGGCGGGTTTACGCTTGGGTCTATCAACAGCCACCATGGCATTTCAGCCAGTTTGGCAGATCAACTCAGGCGCCATGTTGTCAGTCTCAACTACCGCCTAGCGCCTGAGGCAGACTACTACGACATGCTGGCAGACTGCCTCAACATCGCCAACGTTATACAACCTATTGCGATTGTGGGTGATAGTGCGGGCGGTCGCTTGGCATTAGACTTACTACCGCGATTGCCGCATAGCGTCCCGCTAGGGCTTATTTATCCGCCGGTTGGTCCGCTTAACACACAAACGCTGGGGCCTAATGCCCCGCTGCTTAGCCGTAACGATGTCTTATCGCTGCTTCCTTTCTGCCCGGGGCTGAGCACTCAGATCGATACGCTCCCACCCAACGCGCAGCTGGAAGTGCTTAGCGTTGAGCACGACCCGTTAACCGCTCCACTTGAACAAGCCGTTGCTGCCTGGCGCCGTAACGGTGTGCAGGTAGGGTATCGAAGCGCCAACACGATGGTGCACGCCGCCTTGCATGCACATGCCCTGCTGCCAGAAATGCAAAGCGCCTGGCAAGATTTTTGCCAGGCGCTCAACCAACGCTTAGATCATTAACGCTCTGTTACTGATAACTAGCGCGCACCGCCTCTATCGCCGGCTGACCATCTTTTGCGGTTACTCCCTCCAACCATGTGGCTACGGTACCTAAGTTGGCACTGATCCACTCAGAGGCCACTTCATCGGCGGGACGATCTTCGTAGCTGTAACTATGCACCCAAGCATTTTGATCTTCGATATCTACTACATATTGTGAGAGAAAGCGATGTAGCTGTGGGTCTTCTGTGGCCATATTCGCTGGCACGACCGTCCAAACGGTGCTTTCTATTTGGGCAATACCCGCATCTTCTGCATCGTCCAGATAAGCCATATCAAAGCTGACGTTCATCCAATGGGGTTCCCAGCCTACAAAGGTCACCCACTCGCCGTTGGCCATATTCTGCTCGGCTTGCGCCAGCATTGCCGCTGTCGAGCTCTCATTCAGCGACCAATCGCCTAAACCCACAATATCATTATCAATCGCCGAAAGGATCGCCGTATTAATCCCGGTGCCCGCCTCGATACCCTGAATTTCACCGTCGAAGCGGTCACGATGGGCATCCAGGTCGGCCACCGACGTCACGCCGGCATCATACACATACTGCGGTACCACTAAGCCAGAGTTTGCCCCTTGGATATTGGAAACCAGTTTTTCCACCTTATTATCGGCTACAAGAGGTTCTACCATATCCGTCTGTACCGGATACCAACCACCCAAGTAAACATCAATATCATTACGGGTTAAGCCGGCTAAAATAACGCTCACCGCTAAATCCCGCTGGCGGGTTTGGTAACCCATTGCCTGCATCAGCTGTGCTGCGACTTCTGACTTTACAGTAACACCGGGCCAAGGCGGCACACCAAATCGCACCTCATCTAGGGCAGCCGATGCTGGGGCGGCCGTTGCTAAGGTCGCTAAGCCCGCAGCACCTAGGGCATACACTGTTTTCAACCCACCGAATTTATGCATCATTTTCTTGTCCTCTTTTGGCGATATACCAATCAAGTTTGCCAACTAGACAACAATTCAAACGACACCAAGCGACATAAAATAATCATAAAGCGACAAATTTATCGCTTACTACTGAAGTAACTGACGCCGTGATTCTCCGGGTGAGCAACCAAACTGCGCGCGGTACGCGCGTGCAAAGCTGGAGCTTGACGCGAAGCCACAAGCAATACCCACTTCTAAAACATCCATATTCGTTTCCATGAGCAGGCGCTGCGATCGCGATAAACGAAGCGATAAATACCACTGACGAGGCGTTCTATGAAGGTGCTCCTCAAATAGCCGCTGAAGATGGCGTAAAGATACCCCGATGCGATCCGCTATCCCCTCTATCGGCAACGGCCTCTCCAAATGACGCTCCATCAAGGCAACGGCTTCAATCAAACGTGGGTTATGCGTGCCTAGTCGACGCGCCAGCGACATGCGCTGTTGGTCATGGCGGTTTCTTAAGCGCTCATGGATCAGCTGCTCAGAGACATCAACCGCAAGCTTGGCGCCATGCCTCTGCTTGATAACCTCTAGTGCCATATCCATCGCTGCCGCACCACCAGCACATGAAAAACGGCGCTCACCTAGCTCAAATAGCTCGTCTGATGTTTCGATCAACGGGAATCGCTCACGAAAGGCGGGCAAACTTTCCCAATGTAGCGTGATCCGCTCACCTTTAAGCAGCTCGGCGGAGGCCAGTAAAAAACAGCCGGTATCAATACCGCCTAACACGCAGCCTGCCTGGTCTAAACGGTGTAGCCAACTGACTAAAGGTCGCGTTAGGTGCACGTCTGGCTCAAAACCACTGCAGACAGCCAGTGAGGGTAAATCCAAACACTCGCCAATGGGCTGATCAACCATCAGTGTCATACCGTTACTGGCACTGACGGGCTCACCATCCAAACTAAATAGTGTCCAATCAAACAGGGGACGTCCGCTCATACGGTTCGCAATTCGTAAGGGTTCAACAGCGGAAAAAAACGCCATCATCGAGAAACGGGGTACTAAAACAAACCCAATTCGCTCAGGCATAGGGCCGTGATAATGCAAACGCAATTGGCTGACTCCACGTAATTTCTGGGGCACACACAGGCTGATAATTCTATAAAACCAATAGCATACGGTCTGGCATAGGTCCACACCTTACCCCTTGCAACACAAAACATCGCATCGAGCGATTATGTTGCAGACTTAGAAACCGTGAATAAGGCGGCTATGCATTGGAACACCATTTATTACAATGCGTATCGCATCG
>NZ_FODB01000117.1 GCF_900110265.1 Vreelandella aquamarina
CGAAGCTCAGCCCGATAATGGGGGACAGGAACCGCCGTGGTACGGATCCGTTTGCCCGGTGGTGTGAGAGGACGGGGGAGGCGACTCCCCCTCCTGGTATGGATTGACCCGTCAAGGGGTCGGTTGGCTTTACTACATGTGATTGTCCTCAATGCCTACGGCTCAGGAAGCGAGGGGCTATCAGCGACGGTGGATCTCTCTGGTATTCGTGGGTTGGGTACCGACCTGTCATCACTTCGTCGCGGAGCTACCCTGGTCTACAAGCGAGGGTCACTCCGCCCCGGAGGGCGGAGGCCTCATAGGAGGGTCAGGGGGTCTCCCACCGGCCCGACGCTCCCTGAGCCGTAGGCACTGGGACGCGAGGATCATGCGGTAGCCCGGCTGCCATGCGGCTTGCCCATGGCCTCACAGGCAATCGCCCACAGGAAACCAGCCAACTCACGCGCCACCGCGGTGGTGACCTGCTGCTTGGCTTTGCCCGTGGCGGACAGGCGACGGTAACGCCCGCATAAGCGCTTCTGCGCTTCCCAGGCGATCGCCTGCACCGTTGGCGAGGTCTTCTCGGCGCGCTGCTCAATGATTCGTGTCTTGCGGGCCGGGAAGCGGTAGCTCCAGGCGGCTTCCACCAACACCCGTCGCACGTGGCCATTGCCGGTCTTGGTGATACCGCCCTGCCGCCGGCTACCACCGCTCGAGTGCTCGCTGGGCACCAGCCCCAGGTAGGCCATCAGTTGGCGGGGCGAATCGAAGCGCGTGATATCACCGAGCTCCGCCAGCACCGTCATCGCAGTGATCAGACTAACGCCGCGCATCGCCTGAATCGACTCGACCACTGGCGCCAGTGACCAGGTGGGCAAGGCGGCTTCCATCTGCTTCTCCAGACCGGCCACCCGACGCTGGGCCTCCTTCACATGATCTACATACTCTTGCAGCACGATCTGCTGAACCGGGGTGTCGAAGCGAACTGTTTCCTCCAGCCAGCGAAAGTATGCCGGCCCCCATTTGCTCTTGCCGGGATAGATCTTGCTGTGTCGTAACAGAAAGGCGTTGAGTCGCTGTCGAGCGCGGAGTTCGCCCGCCTTCATGTCCTCCCGAGCGCGGGTCAGGTCACGAATCGCCTCTTGTTCCGGCGTGGGCACCCACACTGGGGTCAGCTCACCGGAGCGCGAAAGTCGGGCCAGCATCTGCGCATCTCGCCGATCGGTCTTGATACGGTCCCCGGCACGCTGGGGAATCAGGGTTGGAGCGACAACCTCGCAGTCATGGCCGCTGGCCTGGACCTGGTGATAAATCCCATAACCACAGGGGCCGGCCTCGTAACTGAACAGCAGGGGCTGCCCAGCGAAGCGCTCGCTCAGCTGGCGAACCAGCTTGTCGATGGCCTTGGGTTCGTTGGGAATCTCACCGCGGAACTCGGGCGCCTGGCGCCCGATC